>NZ_JAUBTT010000018.1:0-94569 GCF_036705125.1 Microcoleus sp. B7-D4 | reverse complement strand
GTTTTTAGCTGGCATTTTTGTAGAGATTGACTAAACTCCTTTTTTATTATACCCTATTTAAAGGTACAACAGCTTATCCTAATTCTTTTGACGGAACCGTTCCAAATCGATGACCAGATTGTGTTTAAAAACTTTGAGGGAACCGTAGAAAATATTGAAACTCGCGCTACAACAATCCGAACCTATGATGGTCGCCGGATTGTAGTTCCCAATGCGGAATTGTTCATTAATTCTGTTACTGTGAATACCGCCTTTGATAAACGCCGGATGCAATACGACGTTGGTATCGGCTACGGCGATGATATTGACCGAGCCAAGCAGTTAATGATGGAAGCCATGCAGAGTGTGGATGAGGTTTTGGATGACCCTGCTCCTGACGTGCTGCTGATGGAACTTGCAGGAAGTAGCGTCAATATCCGCGCTCGATGGTGGATTGCTCCGCCGCGACGAATGGACGATCTGCGATCGCGGGACAAGGTACTTTCTGCGATTAAGGAAAAGCTGACTGCCAATGGCATCGACTTGCCCTTTCCTACGCAGCAAATTTTGTTTCACGACCAAACCGAAGAGACGGATGGCGATCGCAAACGTCAACGGGAAGGATGGCCCGCTGGTAATGGCGAAGTTCCCAAACCCCGCAGCATCAGCGGTTCTCTGCGACAACTAATTGAACAGCGATCGCAACAAGATGGCAACGGACAATCTTCACGCCACCCCAACTCATGAAAAATGTCAAGTTAAGCAAAATTTGGGACTCGCTGCACTCTAGCTACTGGTTTATCCCAACGTTGATGGCGGTGGGGTCGATGATTTTAGCGATCGCAATGCTGACACTTGACCGCACGGGTAATATACCAAACTGGAGGTGGATTTACACGGGTGGAGCCGATGGTGCGCGAGCGGTTCTTTCATCGGTTGCCAGTTCAATGGTCAGCGTTGTTGCTACAGCTTTTTCCATTACTATTGTGGCGCTTCAGTTGGCGAGTTCAAATTTTGGCCCCCGATTGCTGCGTAATTTTATGCAGGATACGGGCAATCAAATCGTGCTTGGCACTTTCATTGGCACGTTTATTTACTGTTTACTCGTACTGCGAACCATTCATTCAGAAGGAGAAGGATACACTCTCTTTGTACCCCAACTCTCGGTTACAGTTGGTACTGGATTGGCAATTGCCAGTATCGGGGTACTGATTTACTTTATCCATCACGCATCAACCATTATTCAAGCGTCCCATGTAATTACTCAGGTTAGTGGCGATTTAGACAAAGCTCTAGATCGTCTGTTTCCCGGAAAAATCGGAGGAGGTAAAGCGAACAACTCGGGACAATTGGGAGAAATTCCTGCCAATTTTGACTCGGAAGCAAGTCCAATCAAAGCCACTGGCGAGGGTTATTTGCAAGCAATCGATGACAACGAATTAATGAAAATTGCCCGTAAGTACAATCTGCTTCTACGTCTTAAAACTAGACCGGGAAAGTTTATCGTCAGGGGCAGCGATTTAGCGATGGTTTTCCCGGAAAAAGGGGTGAATCAAAGCTTGAAACAACAGATTAACGATGCTTTTATTCTGGGCAAAGAACGGACTGAATATCAAGATGTAGAATTTCCAATCGATCAGTTAGTTGAAATTGCCTTGCGTGCGATTTCTCCTGCTATCAACGATCCATTTACTGCGATTCGGTGTATCGATCGACTCAGCGCCGGATTATCCCGCCTCGCTCAAAGGGATTTTCCCTCGCCCTATCGCTACGACGATGAAGATAATTTGCGCGTCATTGTTGAAGGAGTGACCTTTGAAGGGTTAGTCGATGCTGCATTTAACCAAATTCGCCAGTACAGTAAATCAGATGTGGCGGTAACAATTCGCTTATTGGAAGCTATAGCTTGCATCGCCACTTATACCCGCAATTCCAAACAACGAGAAGCTTTACGCCGTCAGGCGGAGATGATTTTAAATAGTAGCCGCGAACAAATCTCTCAGGAGCAAGACCAGAAAGATGTCCAAGAGCAGTATCACCAAGTCATTAAAGTTTTAGGAGAGGATTAATTTTGTTGAGCAGAGTTATGGTAATAACAGCAGCTTTGCGATCGGCTCCTAATAATTTAGCTTTAACCGCGCTGATTGCCATTGGTTTAGCGCTGACACATTTATTTTGCGGCAAGTTGCGGTTTGCTCCTATTCCTCGCAGTGGCTGGCTTTCAGCGGCTGGTGGGGTTTCGGTAGCTTATGTTTTTGTGCATATTTTACCGGAATTAAATCTGCACCAAGCGGTATTAGAGCAAGTAGAAGCAGGAGTTATTTCTTATCTAGAACACCACGTTTATTTAATAGCTTTGTTAGGATTGACTGTATTTTACGGCTTGGAGCAAATTGCAAATTTATCTCGTCAGCGTGGCGAAGAGGATGTGACCAGTCCTGGTGTTTTTTGGTTGCACATAGGCTCTTTTGCAATCTACAACGCTCTGATTGGCTATCTGCTGGTGCATCGGGAAGAACCGGGCATTACCAATCTGCTGTTGTTTTCTTGTGCAATGGCACTGCACTTTGCAGTGAACGACTCTGGTTTGCGGGAACACCACAAACATATTTACGATCGCATCGGACGCTGGATACTAGCAGCAGCTATTATTGTGGGGTGGGTGTTGGGTAGCGCTACTGAAATTGGAAAAACTGCGATCGCAGTTTTATTTGCTTTTTTAGCCGGAGGAATTGTTCTCAACGTCCTCAAAGAAGAATTGCCAGAAGAACGAGAAAGTCGGTTTTGGGCATTTGCCCTTGGTGCTGGAATTTACACGGCTCTTTTATTGGCTTTGTAGAGGAATCATATTGTTGACTGTTGACTGTTGACTGTTGACTGTTGACTGTTGACGGTGAGTCAAAAGAATGAATATTACGCGAATTATTTGTTGGCAGTTTGATTCGACTTTTCGCCCGACGATGAAGCGCGGATTTGATATCATCATTCCGGCGCAGCCGGAATTGATATCAAATAAAGCCAAAACGTTCGAGCTTAAAACCATTATCAGGAATCCAGTGTTCTTTGAGACGGCGTTTAAAATTACCGGGATGATTTTTCCTAGCACTGCTACCAACTGCGGCGGTATTAACAGTCTTAACTTTAAAAGGTAAAGCTCTGCTCATAGTTTAAGTGCTTAAAAGCTTACATTTATATGAGAGAATTTTTACTACATCATATAAATGTGTAGTTACTAAGACTACCCAGTTATCATTTTGGGCGATTTCACGCCATATATTGTCGGCCAACTCTTGCAGTTAAAGAGCCACTTTTCCGCCATTACCTGAGTCATCTATGATGAGGGTGAGCCCCGTTTTTTGGGATTTGTGGGTAAAAACATCGTCTCTCGCGACGACACCATTTATCGAAGCATGGGAACATGGTGGTGGGAGTTGTTTCCTTTATGAGAGTTTTTCGACGTGGAAGCGCCAACTACACTACAATGGATTTTACCATAAAAGGGACTAATTTTTGGTTTAAGTCCTTATAATCAACATTAAAAGCCGCAGCCTGTAAAGAGGTGTTGGAAAATTTATGTGTGTCAACTTAGGGGATATCCTGCACGAAAGCTACAAAATTATCGCTTTGTTGGGAGAGGGAGGGTTTGCTAGAACCTACACGGCTGTACAAATAAACACACCTAATAATCCTCTGTGCGTTGTTAAGGAAATTCCTTTTCCCCCATCGAACGATCCGCGCGTCTTGGAGAGGGCAAGGAACCGATTTGAAGGGGAGGCTAGCGCTTTGCGCCGTCTGGGGAGAAACTCGCGCATTCCCGAATTATTCGATAGCTTTGAAGAAAACGATTATTTTTACTTAGTGCAAGAATACGTTAAAGGACATCAGCTCAGTAAAGAACTCACTGCGGGCGATCGGTGGAATGAGAAAAATACCGTTGCTTTGTTGCGAGAAGTTCTGGAAATATTAAAATCAGTCCACCAAGAAAATATTATTCACCGCGATATTACACCTTCTAACTTAATTCGGCGTAAAACAGATCAACAAATTGTTTTAATTGATTTTGGGGCAGTCAAAGAAATCGGCACTTTTACCTCTAACTCTACAGGTGAAATATTCAGCTCGCAGGCGATCGGCACCAGGGGTTATATGCCTGCCGAACAACACGATACGCGGTCTCTCCCGCAACCCTACAATGATATTTATGCAGTAGGAATCATCGCGATTCAAGCCCTCACCGGGCGGCGTCCCACCAATCTGCCACAAGACCCCGAAACTGGTGAAATTGTCTGGGATTATTTAACATCTGAACCTGTTAGCGACAAGCTTAAAAATATTTTAACCAAGATGGTGCGTTTCCACTTTCAAGACCGCTACCAATCGGTTGATGAAGTTTTGCAAGACTTGGATTTGTCGATCGTCGCAGGGCCCCAAGTACCCAAAACTTCGCGGAAGTTGCGATCGGGCTTTCGCTGGCTGCTGTTCGGAGTTGCGGGACTGGGCGCTGCATTGGCGATCGCATTTTTAATCCCCAGAATTTCCCCGCCACAAACGGTGGCTGTACCCTCCCCAGATGGTGTAAGTTCTGGCGAAAAACTCCTAGTGCAAACCTCGCCCCTTTGGTCAAAACAAAGGGGAATTAGTGAGTTGGCCGACTCAAATTATCCTGATGCTTTGAAATTGCTCAAACAGTCCTGGCGAGAAGACCGCAGAGATCCAGAAACTTTAATTTATATCAACAATGCCCTGCTGAAGGCAATAAATGCAGAATATTACACGATCGCGATCGTTGTTCCCATCCTCAGAAATCCCGACGGTAGCATCGCTAACGCAAATTTAGCAGAAGAACTGCTGCGCGGCATTGCTCAAGCTCAAACCGAAGTTAATTTAGGCGCGATTGCTGCAAAAGAGCGCAATCAAGACTTTCCCGGTCAAGAATTTATCGAACCGAAATCTATTAACGGTAAAGGTCTCAGAGTCATCATTGCCGATGATGCAAATCTCAAGTTAGAGGCAATTAAAAGGGCAAATTCTTTACTCGCTCAACCAGATATTTTAGCAGTTATCGGACACTATGCCAGCGAGATGACTTTGGCAACAGTAGATATTTACGATCGCAATAAATTAGTCGCTCTTTCTCCGGGAAGTACCACCGAAGAACTGACGCGAAAACCTCGAAAATTTTTCTTTCGGACTGCTCCGACAACTAGCATCGAAGCTGAAGCTTTAGTAAATCAACTGCTCTCGCTCGGTGAGAAAAAAGTTGCAGTATTTTACAATCCCAACAGTCCGTTCAGCGCTTCTTTGTGGGAAGAATTCAAAAAGCAATTTGAAGCGCAAGGAGGAACGACTATCAGGCTTAGAGAGTTTTACGACTTATCTAAAAATAATTTTAACGCCGAAGCCGCAATAAAAAAACTTGAGAAAGCCGGCAAAATAGCGTTACTTTTAATTCCCGACGGTCAAGTCACTAATGCCCAGCCAAATGCGATCGATATGATTAAAGCTAACAACGATCGCCATTGGATTGTCGCCTCTTGGGGACTCTACGATTGGAGAACTTTAGAAGCTGCCAAACAGCTAAAGTCTGTCGAAAAACTAGCTATATCTGTGTTCTGGCATCCTTTAACCAGTTTTGACAAAAAATTTCCTCAAAATACTGAAAAGTTGTGGGGAGGCCCGGTAAATACTCGATCGGCTTTAACCTACGATGCAGCCCGCACGCTGATTAAAGCCCTAGAAATGCAGCCAGAACCAACCCGCCAAGGAATGCAACAAACCTTAGCCGATCCAAATTTTAAAGCCGAGGGAGCCACGGGTATAATTGAGTTTGACTCAAAGACCGGCAATCGCAAAAACCCTCCTAAAGGAGTGGCGCATATTGTTCCGTGTGCTAGAGAACAATTTGGTCTGACATTTGTGCCGATCGAATTTCCCACAGCCGCAGCCGCAGGTTTAAAGTGCGATTGAATTGATATCTTGTGGCATTTTCCACAAACCTGTAGGGGCGGGTTTTACCGATCGTAATTGCCTAAAATCAATAATCTCATAAACCCGCCCCCGCACCACGGTAAATCGCTATTGTAACTATCGCGATCGGTGCAACATATCAATTTATTCGATATATTAAACAAAGCTAGTTTTTTTTATAATAACGCTTATGACTGTCAATCTCGCTCCCTTCCCCGGTTCTAGCCTCAAACCAGAAGCCCAGAATATCTCAGCACTCAAACAAGTCTTTCAGACAATTGATGCCGATAGCTGTCCGGGTTCCTATAATTTTCATATGCACACAGTCTACTCCGACGGGCGATTGCAGCCAGAGAAATTGATGGAACAAGCCATAGCCCGCGGTCTCAAAGGCTTAGCTATCACCGACCACCACAGCACCGAAGGCTACGTTAAAGCTCAAATTTGGCTGGATAATTGGAAATTAAACCATCCTGACAAAAATAGCGAAGCACCTAGTCTCTGGACAGGCGCTGAAATTAATGCCGAATTGCTCAACAATGAGGTACACATTCTCTGTTACGCCTTTGATCCGCAACATCCCAGTCTCCAACCATACCTACGAGGTAAAAGCACTGAAGGCACTTATTGTTATTCAGCAGCCAGGGTAATTGAAGCTATTCATGAAGCAGGAGGTTTAGCAGTTCTCGCACATCCTTGCAGGTATCGATCGACTGCAGATAAACTAATCCCAGAAGCAGCCCGTTTTGGCATTGACGGTCTAGAAATTTACTATGCTTACGGTAATCCAAATCCTTGGAAACCGAGTCCCAAACAAACTGCTTTAGTCAAGGATTTAGCAGAAACTTATGGTTTGCTGGGAACTTGTGGCACGGACTCTCACGGGCTGAGTCTTCTCGTCCGAATCTAAATAGTTCGGAAATAACAAGTGCTTTATCCTGTCATTACCAGTCTAAGCGTTAGCGGATATATCTCTTATGAAAGCAATCATAATGAGCCGAAAATAAACAGTAAAAAAACAGTTTCTCAGGTCATATTAGACCTCTTGCAAAAATCCTTTTCCTCAATTGATGGGACGGGCTCTTCGGCCCATCCCACAAGAAAAAATAACTCTTGTGGGATGGGCCGAAGAGCCCGTCCTAATTATTTTTGCAAGAGGTCTATTATGTCCGCTAAAATGACTACTATAGCAATCCTAAATGATTCAGATAAATTTGTAGGGGTAGTGCTACCCCTACTCCCCGTGCCTACCCCCTATCTATAGGGCAACCACGGGGAGTAGGGGTCGGATTGCCCCTACAATAATTATGAGAATGATTTAGGATTGCTATATAAAATTGTTTGGTAGTGAGGACTTCAGTCCTCATAAAAGTCTGTGGACTGAAGTTTTCACTACTTGCCTTATAAGGGCTATTTTAATGGACATGATATCATTGCGATCGCCAGGATGAGCTTTCGCCTTCCCAAAGAAAGCAATTGCTTTCTTCAGGTAATATTTTGGCAACTCCTAGAGACATTTCTCCCTAAAAACCAGTCGCCCTTCTACCGTTCGGGGAACAACTGACAGGCCCTATTAGTTGGCTGATTTGCCCAATCCAAGCGAGAATTCCCAAATCGATCCATCCAACCTTCCAAATAAGCCCGATTAGCCTTTCTTTCCTCTGGATCTGATGTATTCATTGGATGAGGTGCTAGACCGAAAATAGTCGCCGTCGTCACGCAAAACATCGACTTTTGAAAACTCTGGCAAATTTGCACCCGCACATCGTCTTCACCGCGACAGCTAGTGCGATAAACTTCGTGCAAATACTCCGGCAAATAATGACGCATATCTTGCATTAATTGAGTTGGCGGAATCCCTGCACCTCCAATCGGTAAAGGGTCAGCAAACAAAGCCCCGTAGGCAAATTCTCTTTGTTCTTCCGGGATTTGATGAGCTTGAGCGTTGTAGGAAACTGTACCAAAAAACGCAGTGCCCCGAAAGAAAATTGACTCTACATAAGGCACTGCTACATCTGGTAAAAATGTTAAGTTAGCGCTCGCCGGAATGATATCGTAGACTTGAGGGCCAATCTTGACGCTGTAGGTAATTGGTAAACTGGCGGCGCTAACCAAACCTGCTAAGACAAAATCAACTACTTCTGCGATCGACTTAATTTTACCGGCTTCGTAGGCATCAGATAAGTCTATGAACAAATCGCTCATTACCCGCCAAAACTGACCGAGACCGGTGTAGTAAGCCAGCATCCGCACTTGTTCCGGCAAAAAATTAGGAAATGCTTTGTTGAGTCCCTGCATGAAAAAATTGCCTTTCAGTTTAGCAGCGATCGCCTTTTCGACCAAACTGCTAAATTCCGGGGTATCCAAATAAGTGTCAAAACCCCCGCCGCCGTGCCACAGCATAGTTTTCATAACATACTCAGCATACTCAAAATTTATGCGATCGTGCCACAAATAGCGCATTAATTTGGGCAGCGTTACCTCTCCGTTGAAATATTTAAAAAACGGGAAAAGCACTAAAAACTGTTCTTCTGCAATATAATTGAGATTGCGAGAATAGGCATCGAGAACCACACCGTAACTTTTGAGAATGCCGACAACTTCTACTACATTTTCCGCCGATTCGGGAAGCAAAGCTTTGCCTGATTCCAAGAGGTCAATGTATGCGGATAGGGGATGGGAAGAGGGTTTTAATACGGTACTTTTCATTCTTATTTAACCTTAATTGAAGGAAGGAACGACAAGGATTTGAACACGGATACACTGATGAATGGAATAGGTAGGGACACGGCAGTGCCGTCTCCCTACAGCCGTCTGCTGTATTTCATGGGATTGAAAACTGCCATAGGACTAAAGTCCGATGCTACTGAGATATTGCACCATTCTCAATTAGCCGTAGGGGCGGGTTCGCCAACAGCCTTAAAGCTTGCAAATAGGTTCTATAAACCCGCCCGACCCCACGAAAAATCCTCTTATTGAGATTGCTGCAAGATGTCCGATGCTACGAACCTAGGTCATATTTTATTTCAAGTTTTGAGCGATCGCTTTAACTTGCGGTGGCACATTAGCTACCATTCCGATCGCTGTTTTCTCGCTCAAAGCAACTAAAACTCCCGGTTGCACTCCCATAATTGCGATAATTATGGCTAAAACCAGCGAAGGGATGCGATCGCGCCAGCGCACTTGCGGCAAATTTACCACCACATCCGAAAGGCGGCCGAAAAAGGCGCGGTTGACCATAATTAAAAAGTAAACTGAAGTCAAACCAGTGCCGATCATGCAGAGCAAAGTTTGCACCGGAAACACTGGCAAACTGCCCCGAAATATCAAAAATTCAGCAATAAATCCAGCCAAACCGGGAATGCCGGCACTAGCCATCACGCCGAGGATCATTAAACTGCCAATCATCGGCAAACCGCGATCGGGATTGAACAAACCTTTGAGCACATCGATGTTGCGGGTGCCGGATTTTTTGTAAACAATCCCGACACTCAAAAATAGCAGCCCCGAAATTAAACCGTGGCTAACCATTTGCAAAACTGTTCCCAGCATACTAATCGGAGTAGCTGCGGCGCTAGCTAACAAAATGTAGCCCATGTGAGCGATCGAACTGTAAGCTACAATTTTTTTCATATCTTTTTGGGCGATCGCGCAACTCGCCCCGTAAAGCACGCTTACCACCGCCCAACTCGCCAAAGTCGGCGCCGCCACCGCCCACGCATCTGGAAACAAACCTAAACCAAAGCGCAGCATCCCATAAGTTCCCAGCTTCAAAAGCACCCCCGCCAGCAGCACAGATACCGGCGTCGAAGCTTCTACGTGAGCATCCGGCAGCCAAGTATGAAAAGGCACCAAAGGCATCTTAATTCCAAAAGCCAGCAACACCCCTGCCAGCAAAACAATTTGCCTTACCAAAGGCAATGGCAATCCTCCTTGCAAATGCGATGCGCCCGCTGCACCAACCATATCGAAACTCGAAGCACCACTAAGCCAACCAGTCCCCAAGAAAGCAGCCAGCAGCACAATTCCCGAAAATGCAGTATAGATTAAAAACTTAGTAGCAGCATAACCCCGGCGCTCGCCTCCCCAAATCGCAATTAACAGGTAAAGCGGAATCAATTCTACCTCAAAAAACAGGAAAAACAGCAGCAAATTTTGAGATAAAAAAGCCCCTGTTACGCCGCCTGTAATTAACAGAATCAAAGAATAATAAAGTCGAGGTCTGCGGATCGACTCATCCGTAGCGTAAATAGCTAGCCCTGTCAGCAGAGTATTTAAAATTACCAAAGGCAGAGACAAACCATCAACGCCGAGATTGTAATTCAATCCTAAAGCATCTATCCAAGGAATGAATTCCGCAAACTGCAACTGACTGAGACTGGCATCAAACTGAACTGCCAAAATCACCGAAAGAATAAAAGTTATACCCGCAATGGCGATCGCGACATTCCGAACTATTTTAGAACTGATCTCACCGGGCCAGAGCCCAATCAGGGCGGCCGCCAACATTGGTATCCAGATTAAAGCACTGAGCATCAATTAAAACTTTCCTTTATTACGCAGTTTTTAGAACTCTATTTAACATTAACGCAAACCAACTGCATAAAAAAGCGATCGGCTGATTTTCTTGTTAACATAAATTCAAATGTCTCTGGAATCCTCCTATGACCTCAAGTCTTACAGATCGAGAAGATTTGCAAATTAAATCCGGTTCTCCTTCCACCCGCCTAACAGTTGCCGACTTAGAACAACTGCAAGGTATACTCTGCGAAGCGCATCTAGACTACCAATTAGAACTCGTAGACGGGAAGATTATCATTATGGGCCCATCAGACATTGTATCGAGCGAAATTGGACTTGAGTTTGGCAGAGTTTTACTAAACTGGGTCAAACCCCGCAAACTCGGACGAGTGTTTGAGTCCAGCGGCGGGTTTATCCTCCCCAATTCAAATCTTACTGCACCCGATGTTTCGTTTGTGACAGCCGATCGCCTAAAACAAAGTAAAAGGTATTTTGCCGAACTCGTTCCCGACTTAGTTGTAGAAATCAAATCTCAGTCCGATCGCCTCAAACCCCTGCGAGAAAAAATTCTATCATTCATCGAACTCGGAGCAAAAGTAGGAATATTAATCGACCCAGACAAGCGCACAGTAACAATTTACACTCCCCAAGCAGAGCCAGTGGTATTGAGAGACGGCGACATGATTTCAATTCCCGAACTTTTGCCCGGTTGGGAAGTTGCGGTGACAGAATTGTGGCCGATCGATTTTGAGTAAAACTAAATAAAAAAGCAGACAAACCCAGAATAAAATCATCTGCGTTCATCTGCGTTCATCCGCCCTCATCTGCGGTTGAAAATTAAATAACATCAGACAAAAAGCAGACAAACCCCGAAAAATTCATCTGCCAATCTCTGCAGTTTAAAACAGCCAAATAATCAACGCCAGCAACACAGCAACCCCCCCCGCAATAGTCAACACATAAAACTGCGACTGACCGGTGCCGCTGTACTTCAACCCTTCGCCGCTGAAAATTGTGGCAAAACCGAACAAATTCACCGCCCCATCCACCACATACCTATCAGTCCAAGCGCTGATTTTAGAAATAAAAGCCACAGCCCAAACCACAGTCAGGCGGTAAACTCGATCGATATAAAAATCGTAAGCAAACAAATCCTGCAACGCCGGTACCGGCAGCCGTACCGGTCGAGGTAACACCCCGTACCAATAAATCGCCACCCCAACCGCAACGCCAATCAACCCAGATAACATTAACAGCGGAATATGCAGAGTCTTCAACAGCAAATTTAAAGTATCAAAATCCCCCGTTTCCGCCCAAGGCCCAGTCCAACTAATTAAAAGTTGCCACTCCTGCAACATCCAAGGCACCAACAGCCCCATTACGGTCAAAATTACCATCGGCAAAGCCATCTGCCAACCAACTTCTGGAGCTCTGCGAGTTTTCGGCTGCGGTTTTCCAGCGAACACTAAACCGAATATGCGAGTTAAATTTAGCGCTGTCAAACCGTTAACTAAAAGCAGCACTATTACCAGCCACAAAGGCAAAGTCCAAAAACCGTTGAGCCAGCGCCGCATCGCCCAAAAGTTGCCCAGAGGTAACAGCGCTACCATCCCCGCAGCGCCTACTAAATAAGCCGTAGTGGTAGCAGGCATCTTCGACCACAACCCACCCATTTCTGTTAAATCTTGAGTGTTAGTTGTGGTAATAATTGACCCTACGCTCATGAATAATAGGCCTTTGGCGATCGAGTGCGCGAACAGCAACAGCAAAGCAATGTCAACTTGATTTAGCCCCACGGCGATAAACACCAAACCCAAAGAGGCGCTGGTAGAATGCGATAGTGCTCTTTTGATGTCGATTTGGGCGATCGCCACCAAGGAAGCGCCAACAGCCGTCACCGCACCCAAAACCACCAGCACCGCATCTGCGATCGGCGAAAGCGCTAAAACAGGCTGAAGTTTAATTAAAACATAAGCCCCAGCGCCCACAACTACCGTATTCCGCATAATCGAAGCCGGGTTGGGCCCTTCCATCGCCTCGTCGAGCCATAGATGGAAGGGAAATTGAGCGCACTTGGCCGTAGGTGCGGAGATTAAAGCCAAACCTAAAAGAGTCGCCACTAGGGGAGACAAAGTTGCAGTTTCAGCCCATATTTCCAAATCGGAAAAATTCAAACTTCCTGCTAAAGTTGAAAGCGTCACTACTCCCATCAGCAGCGGCACGTCTCCTACACGCTTGGTTAAAAACGCATCTCTAGCGGCTGTTACTACGAGCGGTTGAGCGTACCAAAACCCGACTAGCAAGTAAGTTGAAAGCGTCAGCATTTCCAACAAAGCGTAAGTTAGAAGCAGCGAGTCGCTAATGGCAATGCCGCTAATTGCCGCTTCAAAAAAACCCATCAGCCCAAAAAATCGAGCTAGCGCCCAGTCTTTTTCCATGTAGCCTAGAGCGTAAATTTGTGCTAGCAAACTCAGAACACTAACTAACTCCATTGCTCCCACGCTGACGGTGGAGATTTCTATTGCAAAAGACAAATCTAAATCGGCTGCTTGCACCCAGTGCACGAGCAACTGTTGGGGCGGTTGATCCCAAGTCGCTGTAAAAATAACTGATCCGTGTATGAAAGCTAACACCGTCATCAGCAAATTGAAGTATGCTGCAGGTCTCGGGCCTGTTCTGCGAACGGTGCCCGTAGACCACGGCAAAGTTAAAATTGCGCCTATTAAGCCATATAAAGGTACCCACCAACAGGCTTGGAGGAGAAATTGAGTCATTTAATTTATGCCTTAAACTTCAAATTACTGGCTGCCTTTATAGCTGGTAAAAGTATAGTCATTTATAGGCATGGGAGGCTTCAAGCCCCTCCCCCTTCACTTTTACTTTGAGCGGATTAACCCGCATTGGCCCAACTACGCAGCTCCCTATCCCATCGCTGAACGCATTTGGGATTGCTTTTCTGAGGATGTTGTACGACGAAGCGTTGATATCAGAATTAATTAACTGACCAGTCGATGTTTTGTACAAACCTCGCTTAATACGCTTACCAGTAAACATTGGCTCTTTTTCTGTTTTCCCGTAGACAGGGATTGGGTCTAGACCCACGAAGTTGGCCCGCGATGTGTAGGATTCTTCCTGCACAATTACATTGATTCCCGCCAACCGAGCTTTGTACTCCAACATTTCAATTAATCGAGAGTGAGGAATACTAACAAAGTTTTGGTTGGTTTGCTTCCCTAGATCAATTTCAGTTTTCCACTGTGCATTCTTGCCAATTACTAGCGTCCCAATTTGTTTGGTATTTAAAATCGCAACAATCACACGACTAACATGATGCAAGTAATTATCAACTTTTTGATGGCGACAACGAGTTAAGCGCTGAATCCGGGGTGAAGTTTTGCGGTTCCCTTTTAACTGGGATTGTAATCGGGATTTGCGTTTGTTATAGAACTGGTTAATCGATTTTAATGGTCGCCCGTTAATCAACAAAGGGATAAATCCCGGTTGATTTGAAGTTAACGCCACTAAATTATCTAGTCCTAAATCAATACTAGCTACAGAGTTGGCATTGCTGATGGTGGACTCCGGTTCATCATAAATTATCTCAATTACATAGGAATCACATTTCGGAACCAGTCTAACTTGACAAATCTGGTTGGGATTGAGTAGGGTTTTAATTAAAAGTTCAGTCCCCGAAAGTTTAATGATTCCTTTCTTCAACTGTTTACTACTAATCGCTTGAATCGTGTAGACGAGAAGGTTTCGCCCTTTGGTTTTGTCTTTGTACTTTGGCAATTTTGGGCGACCCGTGAATTTTGAAGAGTCAGCTTTGTAAGCTTTAACGGCTTCAAAAAACGATTTCCAATTCTTGTCTAACACCATTAAGATTTGCTGGCTTACTTTGGCAGGCAAAGCCTTGTAAACTTCATGAGACTTCATCAATCGGTTCATTTCGTTATAACTGACATAACCCCATCCATAAATAAAGCTCTGACGAATGACGTAATTGGCGGCATTGTAGAGGTTTTTCGACTGGAAAGCTAGTTCGTCTATTTGGGCGAAACGGTGTTCCGTTGATTTAATGATGTGCCTCTGTGTTAGTTGCATTTGAGACTTGCGTTTTTTGGGCTATGCGTATTCCTTGTTCAACACTCACAACAATATAATACCATTATTGTTTATAATTGCTTATAAACTCCATGAAGTTTTACAATACAAAAACTGTCGCGGGCGATCGCGCGATACCCTAAAACTTTCACTAAACCCGATCGTATAGTTGTGGCAAAATAATTTGCACTCCAGATTAACTATACATTAAAGCATCAAAACTGATAATTATTTCAAGACAAAATTACAGGCTGAGCAGAGGAGGCACTCAAAGAAAAAAATGCCGGCCGATGGGCCAAGACTGCCTTTTTTGCCGATTTACCCGCGATCCCCCTTTTGAAATCCCCAAGTTTCCCGGGTGCGATCGGCTCCGGCTTCACATACCGAACTCTACTTTATGAGTATTATTACTTACTTTAATCCCCCACGCCGTCGGCATCTACCCCTCTCTATATTAAGATTATTAAATAAATATTAAATTAGTTTAAGTAACATAAAAAATTTTAATTTTTGTTATTAAACATTATGATGTTAGTTTATATTGTCAAGGTGGACAGCTTCCCCTATTCTTATAGGATAGGAAGCTTTACACTGCCTTACTAAAAAATGTGGGCCTCCCCGTCCAAATTTTTAGATTTCTCAAAGATTTGTAACGGTAATTTCGCTCATCCTCAAAGGAGATTCAAAAATGTCAATTGCCGTGGGAATGATTGAGACAAAAGGTTTTCCCGCTGTGGTGGAAGCTGCCGATGCTATGGTCAAAGCTGCCCGCGTTACCCTCGTGGGCTATGAAAAAATCGGCAGCGCCCGCGTCACCGTAATTGTGCGCGGCAACGTGTCGGAAGTCCAAGCCTCAGTCGCAGCAGGAGTGGAATCCGTCAAGCGTGTCAACGGCGGAGAAGTCGTCTCTACCCACATCATCGCTCGCCCCCACGAAAACCTAGAATACGTTCTGCCGATTCGATATACAGAAGCAGTAGAACAGTTCCGAGGCTACTAAGTTCTTAGCGCACAAAAATTTCGTTAAAGGAAAATTTGTGCGATCGTCAAAAATTAACTGTTTAGTTCCCCAAATATTCAATCAGGAGTAAAACCAATGGCAATTGCAGTTGGCATGATCGAAACCCTAGGCTTCCCCGCAGTGGTAGAAGCCGCTGACGCGATGGTCAAAGCAGCCCGCGTCACCTTGGTAGGCTACGAAAAAATCGGTAGCGCTCGGGTTACGGTCATTGTAAGAGGAGATGTCTCGGAAGTGCAAGCTTCTGTCGCCGCCGGAGTAGAGTCAGTGAAGCGCGTTAACGGCGGACAAGTGATGTCCACCCACATTATCGCCCGCCCTCACGAAAACTTGGAGTACGTACTGCCGATTCGCTACACCGAAGCTGTAGAACAGTTCCGTGAAGGCGTGAGCGGCATTCGCCCCCTCAACAGATCATAAGATAGGCTCACGGCTGTTAGGGGCGTTTGGTAATTAAAAATTAAAAATCGCGCTGTTTTTGATTTAGCATTTTTAATTTTTAATTGAGGTGGGTATGGGATATTGGTTATTAGTCATGAGTCATTAGTCATGAGTCATTAGTCATTAGTCATGAGTCATTAGTTACTAGACGAATAACTCTAAACGGCGGACAGCGGACTGAGCAAAGCTAATAAAAAAAAGACAAGTGACCCTGTAAAAATGACAGTTACCAATTACCTATTACCTATTACCTAAAATGCAAATGGCCAAAGTTCTCGGCACAGTTGTCAGTACCCAAAAAGAGCCGACGCTGAGAGGATCGAAATTTCTACTGCTGCAATTCATCGATGAGGAAGGTTCGCCAGTTCCCGGCTATGAGGTAGCCGCTGACTGTGTGGGCGCAGGTATAGATGAATGGGTTTTAGTAACCCGAGGCAGCGCAGCCCGGATCGCGCCCGGAAGTGAAAACCGTCCGATCGATGCTCTAGTAGTAGGCATTATAGATACTGTCAATGTAGAAAACCGCCTCATTTACAGTAAAAAAGACGACCCGTACCGCTAGTTGACAGTTGGCAGTTGGCAGTTGACAGTTGGCAGTTGGCAGTTGGCAGTTGGCAGTGAACAGTGAACAGCTAACAGTGAACAGTTGACAGTGAAGAGTGAACAGCTAACAGTGAACAGTTGACAACTAACAACTAACAAAAAATTTTTCAGCTTAGGAGAACTTAATTTATGGCAGTCCGCAACGTTGCGGCTCCCCCGACGCCTTGGTCGAAAAACTTGGCTGAGCCCAAAATTCACGACACCGCATTCGTACATTCCTTTTCTAACATTATTGGGGATGTGCATATCGGTTCTAATGTGATGATTGCCCCCGGGACATCTATCCGCGCCGATGAAGGCACTCCTTTTTATATCGGAGAAGGAAGCAACATTCAAGACGGAGTAGTGATTCACGGCCTAGAACAAGGCCGAGTCACAGGAGACGACGACAAATCCTATTCTGTGTGGGTGGGGAAAAATACTTCCCTCACCCACATGAGTTTAATTCACGGCCCTGCCTACGTGGGCGAGAACTGCTTTATCGGCTTTCGCTCTACGGTGTTCAATGCCAGAGTGGGCAACGGCTGCATTGTCATGATGCACGTACTAATTAAAGATGTGGAGATTCCCCCCGGTAAGTACGTACCTTCGGGAGCCATCATCACTAATCAGAAGCAAGCCGATCGCTTGCCTGACGTTCAAGATTCTGACATTCAATTTGCGACCCATGTCATCGGCATCAATGACGCTCTGAGAACGGGTTATCGCTGCGCTGAGAACATCGCCTGTCTAGCACCAATTCGCAACGAGCAAACTAAAAACCCAAATATGACTCAAACCAAATATTCTACCAATGCCGGCACCCAATTGAGTTCAACTCTTGCCGATAGCATCCGCAATTTACTAGCTCAAGGATACAGCGTGGGAGCCGAACACGCCGACGCACGCCGCTTCCGTACCGGTTCTTGGCGTACTTGCGGCCCGATTTCCTCAAAGCGCGACTCAGAAGTAATCGCGGCTTTGTCAGCTTGCATGGCCGAGCACCAAGGAGAATACGTCCGCTTGATCGGGATTGACACCAAAGCCAAGCGCCGCGTACTCGAAGAAATCGTCCAAAGACCGGGAGACAACGGCTCTAACGGTTCTAACGGTGCGAAAACTCACCAATCTAACGGTAAAGTTGCACAAGCTTCCCACCACAATAGCGGTTCCGTGTCAAGCGGCAAATTGAGTGCCGAAACAGTGGCTCAGGTTCGCAGCTTGCTAGCTCAAGGCTACAAAGTGGGTACGGAACACGCCGACGCGCGCCGCTTCCGCACCAGTTCTTGGCAAAGCGGGGCTTCGCTGCAAGTCAGAAACGAATCTGAGGCGATCGCCGCTTTGGAAGCTGTGATGAACGAGTACCCGGGTGAGTACGTGCGCTTGATCGGGATTGACCCGAAAGCTAAGCGACGCATAGTTGAAGAAATTATTCAGCGTCCCGACGGCCCGGTTGCTCAATCGGCTAAGCCGGCAGCAACATCTAACTCGGCCGCAACATCGGGATACAAAGCAGCTTCGACTGGTTCGGCCAGCAGCGGAAGTTTGACCGGCAAGACGATCGACCAAATCCGCAACCTGCTTTCCCAAGGCTACAAAATTGGCACGGAACACGCCGACGCGCGCCGTTTCCGCACCGGTTCTTGGAGCAGTTGCGCGCCGATCGCATCCAACCGCGAATCCGAAGTGATTTCCGCCCTCGAAAGCTGTCTCAAAGAACACAGCGGCGAGTACGTCCGCTTGCTGGGCATCGACTCCAAGGCCAAGCGCCGGGTGCTCGAAGAGATTATCCAGCGTCCTTAATTTGCTAGGTAATTAGCTTGTTTCTCCCGTTAAGCCCTCGCGCTGGGGCCAACGGGAGATATGCTCTTCGGATTGAAGTTGGATTTGAGATAGTTAAATAGTTTGATCGATAACTATTGCTCAGAATTAGGCATTTTATCTATCAATTAATGCCGTAATGTCGTACCAAGTGGAGCAACATCAAATAAAAAGCAGTAGCGAGTGGTTTGGTTACTGCGAGGTAGCCTGTTTCGCGTCCAAGAACTTGTTCAACACCGCTCAATACTCAAATCGTCAAAGTTTCATATATGGTCACGGAACGCTCACCCAAGCGGCTATGGATAAGCTCTTCAAATCAGATATCAATTACAAATCGCTTCCTGCAAAAGTCAGTCAGCTTGTCCTGAAGCAGGTTGCTGATAGTTGGCAATCCTATTTCAAGGCTTTGTCTGCTTGGAAACTTGATTCGTCTAGGTTTACAGGCCAGCCTAAAATGCCTGGTTACATTGATTCTGACGGTCGAAATTTGATTAAATTCAATAACCAAGCGCTCGGTAAAACTGCGTTCAAAAAAGGTTTCATTGCTCCATCCATGTCGCCCATTTTCATTCCAGTCAAACCAGGTTTAAGACTGGCTGATATAATCGAGGTGAGGTTAGTTCCCAAAGTAGGGTGCTATGTAGTAGAAGTCGTTTATGACAATGGGGTGGATGATTGGAAGCTGGTTAATATAGGGTTATCCGCAGCAATTGATATTGGAATTGACAATCTAGCTACAATTGTTTTTTCCGACCCGACGATTCAACCTATAGCTGTCAATGGCAAACCTGTGAAGGCCCAGAATCAATGGTTTAACAAAGAAGTTGCGAGATTGCGCTCAGCTATGGGTTTTGGGAGTTCTCGAAAAATTCAAAACATCATCAGGAATCGTAATAACTTCGTGCATTCTTACTTGCACCAAGCAACTGCCAAGATTACAGCAGAACTTAATGATATTGGCGTCACTCATGTAGCGATTGGCAAAAATCCTCGGTGGAAAAAGGAGGTAAATATGGGAACTAAAAACAACCAGCAGTTTGTTCTAATTCCTCATGCAAAGTTTATTTCAATGTTGACTCGTAAACTAGAAAAATTTGGCATTACCGTAAAGGAAGGTGAAGAATCTTACACCAGTAAGGCTTCATTTTTAGATTGGGATGAGATCCCAACTTGGCAGCCTGGTAAAACCAACACATTGAGTTTCTCTGGTAAACGTGTAGCAACGAAAAAGTACCGCTCTCAAGATGGAACGGTAATTCATGCCGATGTGAATGGTGCGTTCAATATCGGTCGAAAAGTAATTCCTAACTCCTTCGGTTCTCTGGAATTGATTGTAAAGCGGAATAGTGGTTGTGTGGTAGCACATCCCAGACGAGTTAATATCTCGTTCAAAATGACTAAGTTGAAAGACATGAGCGGGTCTGCCCATGTTTGACCATCAATGTAGTAACTATTTATCGCCACTGCAATTAAGTAGCAACTCTCAGATTTTGATGAGTGGCGATGTAGTTGTGAATGAGGGTGCGGCGATCGCCCCTGGAGTAATCCTGCAAGCAGAGCCCGGAAGCCGGATCTCGATCGCCGCCGGTGCCTGTATCGGTATGGGAGTTATCCTTCACGCCCGTGAAGGTACTCTGGAAATCGCGGCGGGCGTTATTCTGGGTGCAGGAGTGCTGGTGGTAGGTGCGGGAACGATCGGGGAAAATGCCTGTATTGGCGCCGCGACGACGCTAATCAATCCTTGTATCGACAAAATGCAAATTATGCCAGCAGGTTCTCTAATGGGAGATACCAGCCGCCAAGTCGCCGCAGAACCAACAGCAGCAGCGCCAACAGCAGCGCCAACAGCAGCGCCAACATCACCAGAAACCCCCGAAGCCACTACGCCACCAGTCGATCGACCGATCGAGCCGATCGAGCCGCCACAACCCCCCCAAACACCGCCTCAAACTGCGCCGGAGACGGCCCCAGAGCCGCCGGAATCCACCGCCGCAGAGCCGCCCCAACCAGGGGAAACGCCAACTATTCTGTACGGTCAAGCTCACATCAATCGGCTGTTGGGGACGCTGTTTCCGCACCGGCAAGCTTTTAATCGATCGGAGGAAAACGGCCAAACTCTATCGGGCGGTACCGGGTAGCCGTCATTTCGGCAAAAGCCAGCTATGCTAAAGGCAGAAAGATCAAATATCAATAGGTAATCTCATATTATTGGTAGCTCAGCAATTTGTCAGGCCTTGCCGCAGCAATCAGTGTTTTGTAGCTCGTGCAGTCTGTCTTCTCATCTGAGAAACTATAAACTATCAACAAATTTTTATTTTGGGAAGTTTCTAAGGGTAATAGAAGATGGACGGACAAACAGATCGTAACAGTCACGAAGAGCGATCGCAGCGCCAGGAATACTTCAAAGACACTGCTTTGGGTTTGGTATCCACCAAGAGTTTTCCGGCAATTGTGGGGACTGCTGACATGATGCTGAAGTCGGCAGGAGTGATTTTAGTAGGATACGAAAAAATTGGTTCCGGTCACTGTACCGCGATCGTCCGGGGCAGAATTTCGGATGTGCGTTTGGCTGTGGAAGCTGGATCCCAAACTGCCGAACAGTTCGGGCAGTTTGTTTCTAAGTTGGTGATTGCTAGACCTTTGGCTAATTTGGAAGTGGTTTTGCCGATCGGCTTTCGGCTGACTGAACTTTCGGAAAAAGGCAGTTATTCTCGGCTTAGCAATCAGGCGATCGGTTTGCTCGAAACGCGGGGATTTCCGGCAATGGTGGGCGCTTGCGACGCTATGCTCAAATCCGCAGACGTACACTTGGCAGCTTACGAGAAAATTGGCGCCGGTTTGTGCACGGCAATTATTCGCGGTGCCGTTGCAGATGTAGCAGTAGCCGTAGAGGCAGGGATGTACGAAGCTGAGAGAATTGGCGAGTTGAACGCGGTGATGGTAATTCCGAGGCCTTTGGAAGATTTGGAACAAACTTTACCGCTGGCGAGTTGCTGGATCGAGCAGCGTAAACCTGTGATGATGCCCGTGTCGGTTAAGGAAAAGGAACAAGAATTGATCGAACTTCCAGATTTGGAGAAATTGAGAGTTTATGTGGAAGAGGAAATCAATCGGTAATTGGTAATTAGGCAACAAAAGTTTGTAGAGACGTACTGCCGCAAATACTGAGACGAAGTTTGTCAAAAAAATATAGAGTTTACTCGGTAGGACTGCTGGCAACAATTTATACTGAGTAGCGGTCTCAAACTTAATTGGGCGATCTAGCCGATCGCCGCCGCATCAAGAAACACAGAGCACCAAGTAAAACTAGACTTTTGAGATTAAGTCGATCGGGTAAACAATCGAACTGACTAATAAGTAACTCCAGCCGAGGCGCAGAGCCTTTCAACTGGATTTAACTACTGTTAAAATAAACCCAAAATCCTGTTTAAGGTAGATTGCCGGGAATCATTCAAGAGTTACTCTGACCGCAGGTGGATGCTCTTTCAACAGATTAACGGCTGTCGAACTCAAAACTGACTGCACAGGAATCAACCCCCAGAATCAAGCAATCCTGAAAGTTGACCTATGAACCTCAAACAATTTTACAAGCGCGGTTTGCACAGCGCCAAGAAAGGAAACTATGAAGCGGCACTTGAGGACTTCGATCAGATACTGCAAGTCAATCCCGCCGATGCCAAAGCCTATAACAATCGCGGCTTGGTTTACTATTACATGAAAGACTACCAAAAAGCGATCGCAGACCTCAGCCAAGCCTTAGATATCAATCCTAACTTCTTCGAGGCTTACTTGAATCGAGGCAATGCTTGGCGTCATCTCGGAGAACACGACAAAGCCATTGAAGATTTAAACTGTGCTTTAGCAAATAAGCCTAACAGCCACGCTATCTACAACAACCGGGGACTTGTACTTGCTAATTTAGGAAATTACGAAGAAGCAATAGAAGACTACAATCGATCTCTATCTATCAATGCCAACAATTATAAAACCTATTACAACCGGGGGCGCGCTTACTACCTTTTGGGAGAAAAAGAGGCCGCAACGGAAAACTTTAACGAAACGCTGCGGTTGAATCCTAAATATATCAAAGCTTACATAAATCGAGGTCTCTGTTACCACCAATTAGGAGACAATACGCAGGCGATGGCCGATTACAACATTGCACTCGGCATCGATCCACAAAATATTTATGCCTATTATAACAGAGGTTGCGTTCGCTATAAATTAAAACAAATGCAGCTTGCAATTGAAGACTTTGACAAAGCAGTGGAACTCGATCCGAACTATGTTAAAGCTTATCTCAACCGGGGTTTAGCGCTGTATAAACTTGGAGATGTTGCGGCAGCAAATAAGGATTTTTACCACGTAATGTGCATTAATGCTGAAGCTTATGTATACTACCAAGCCCAGCGGTGTACGCCTGATATTAATTCGTACTTCAAAGAAGCGCCGCAGGTGGAACTTAATAATGCTGTAGAATACTACAACACGACCTTAAATACGATGTCAACTTCCTTAAGTTCCGCAGCATTAAACGCGGTTTGGAATCAAGAAGATTTAGAGAACAGAGACTCGATTATCTGTGAAAGTGAATTTATTAATGATTGATTTAGTCAGTAGTCATTAGTCCTTAGTCATTAGACTTATTGCATAAATCATTGAGTGACAGGAAAACTGCTGATGCAACGCAGAGGCATTTAAAGATACTTTGTGAATGTATGCAATTCCAGTCTAATGAGTCAGCAGTCATTACTCATTCGTCATTAAGTAGGTCATCCCAAAAAAACAATACCTCAGAAACCCGGTTTCTGCGTATATTTATCGTGAGTCGTCGCAAAATCTTCTAGAAACCGGGAGCATCTCAATGAAAGCAGCAAAGCTCGAAATTGGAATTAGGAGTCAGGAGTCAGGAGCCAGGAGAAAAGAGTCAGAAGGAAGAAGAAAGAAGTGTTTTTGCAAATATGAGATGCTCCCTAGAAACCGGGTTTCTCGCCCCCTGCGTAAGCCCTAATCAAGAGATTTTTAAAGCGGATTGGGTAGCCGTTAAAAATTAAAGTCCTTACTGCCAACAAACAGCAAGGACTTTAATGATTTATTCCTGAGTGTTAAGGATTAACATCCTTACTACACACGTTAAATACTAGCCATCACTTCACGCGCTGCTGCCAAAGTTCTCTCGATATCTTCGTCAGTATGAGCCAAAGAAGTAAATCCAGCCTCAAACTGCGAAGGAGCAAGATAAATTCCGTGTTCCAACATTCCCCGGTGAAAGCGGCTGAACTTCGTCAAATCCGACTTCTTCGCATCCTCATAATTGTGAACCGGGCCAGCCGCAAAAAACAAGCCAAACATCCCGCTAATTTGCCCGCCCCAAACCGCGTGTCCGGCTTCCTTAGCAATTTTTAGCAATCCGTCAGACAGTTTTTTGGTAATCTTATCCAACTGTTCGTAAGTGCCGGGTTTTTGCAGCAATTCCAAAGTCTTAATCCCAGCAGTCATCGCCAAAGGATTTCCCGAAAGCGTACCCGCTTGATACATCGGCCCAGCAGGAGCCACCATCCCCATAATATCCCGCCTTCCCCCGTAAGCTCCCACCGGCAAACCGCCACCGATAACTTTACCCAAAGTAGTCAAATCCGGGGTGACACCGAATCTTTCCTGAGCTCCGCCGTAGGCGATGCGGAAACCGGTCATTACTTCATCAAAAACTAACAAAGCACCGTTATCTTTAGTAATTTCCCGCAAACCTTCGAGAAAACCTGCATCCGGGGTAATAAAACCGGCATTCCCCACCACTGGTTCGAGAATTACGCCTGCTATCTCGCCGGGATTTTCGGCAAATAAAGCTTTGACTGCTTCTAAGTCATTGTAGGGAGCGTTGAGGGTATTGGCAGTAGTGGATTTCGGCACGCCCGGAGAGTCGGGAAGGCCCAGAGTTGCGACGCCGGAACCGGCTTTTACCAAGAACATATCGGCGTGCCCGTGATAGCAGCCTTCAAATTTAATCAGTTTATCGCGTCCGGTGAAAGCTCGCATCAGCCGCAAAACGGCCATACAGGCTTCGGTGCCGGAGTTGACAAATCGCACCATTTCAATGCTGGGAACCGCATCGATGACCATTTCGGCGAGTACGTTTTCCAACAGCGATGGTGCGCCGAAACTCGTACCTTTTTCTAAAGATTCGTGCAAGGCTTTGATGACTTCCGGGTGGGCGTGGCCACAGATGGCTGGGCCCCAAGTGCCTACATAGTCAATGTATTGGTTTTCGTCAACATCCCAAATGTAGGCTCCTTTTACCCTGTCAAAGACGATGGGCTGTCCGCCTACGGATTTGAAGGCGCGGACGGGGGAACTGACGCCACCTGGCATCAACTTCTGGGCTGCGGCGAAAATTTCTTCTGATTTGGTCGTTTTCAAGGTTGTGGAAACCAATGTTTTCTCCTTAGTGAACGTCTGTTGTTGGTAGAATAATTTTATAGCCAGTTCAACATAAAGGTTAGGTCGATTCAAGGAAACTATTCTAGTAGATTTTAGGGTACAAACCAATGAGTAGCAATACTAGCTTAGGTTTTTTAGGCTTTGTCGCACTAGCACCGTGAAGCGAAGCTATCCCGTAGGGAATCGCCCTAAAATGTAATTTTTTGTAAAATAGTTCTTGACAATTTACCCATCACTTGCTCAATCTTCTCTCTTCCTCTGCGTCCTCTGCGTTCTCTGCGGTTAATAAAAAAAACAATCTCCGACAGGAAAGCGTTAATCTATCTTACCAAGTTGAAATAAAAGTATGTCTACTACTGATTTATCGAGTTTGAGCCGATCGATCCCAATTGAAAAGATCCGTTACGACGATCGCGGTTTAGTGCCTGCGATCGTCCAAGATTATTTGGACGGTACGGTGTTAATGATGGCCTGGATGAATCGGGAGTCGCTGCAAAAAACGCTCTCTACCGGGCAAACTTGGTTCTGGAGTCGTTCTCGCGCTGAATTGTGGCCCAAAGGCGCGACTTCGGGACACGTTCAAAATGTCAAAGGGCTGCGTTACGACTGCGATAGCGATGCTTTGCTGGTGACAGTCGAACAAGTCGGAGATATTGCTTGTCACACCGGAGAAAGAAGTTGTTTTCACCAAGTTGATGGGGAAATTTCACCGCCGCCAGGGGATATGTTATCTCAATTATTTGCGGTAATTTGCGATCGGCGCGACAATCCTAACGAAAGTTCTTATACTTGCAAGTTGTTCGAGGGCGGCGACAACAAGATTCTCAAAAAGATTGGCGAAGAGTCGGCGGAAGTTGTGATGGCTTGCAAAGATGACGACAAAGAGGGGATTGCTGGGGAAGTTGCGGATTTATTTTATCACGCTTTGGTTGCTTTGGCTCACCATCAAGTTGATTTAAGAGCAGTTTACCGCAAATTGGGCGATCGACGAAAATAAATTAGTTATTGGTTATTGGGCATTGGGCATTGGGCATTGGGCATTGGTAGCAGCAACAAATAACTAATGACTCATAACTAATGACTAATGACTAATGACTAATGACTAATAACTAATGACTGCTATTTTTCAACATTCGATCGAGCTTTTGCAAAATAAAAATAGCCGCGCCCACACTCAAAGCCAAACCCAACCAAAAATTATCTGCCGCCCATTTACCTCCATCCAAAGCCAAACCGCCCAGCGGTGGCCCGATTAAATAGCCGATCGCCCAACACTGAGAACTAACCGCTAAATACACGCCCCGCAAAGATTCCGGCGCTAAATCCACCACCAAAGCCGAAGCAAAAGGCGTATAAGCAACAGTCGCCATCGACAAAAAGCTCAAGCCTAAAACAGCCAACAATAGATTGCCAGTTGCAGCCATTCCCGTCAAGCCGATCGCGATAAATCCCATTCCCCATAGCAGCGCAGAAATCATCAAAGCTTTCGGATGGGAAAACCGCTTCAAAGCTTTAACAACCGGCAGTTGCAAAGCCACAGTTAAAAACGTGCTAAAAGCAAACAAAACGGTAATTGTACCTGTTGAAAAGCCTTTTCCCGATGTCCCCACCGCGACAAACTTGCTAAAGTACAGCGGCATGGTGGTTTGGATTTGGGAAATATATAATGTGAACAGAGTATTTACTAAAGCATAAACTAGAAGACTGCGATCGCTCAGCGCCACCATCCAACCATTTTTTAGACTTTTTTTGCCTATATCCGTTGAATTAACTGGTTTGTAGGTTTCGGCGATCGCGATCGCCACCACCGCAAACAGCACTAAAAACGAGATACCATCAATAATAAAGAGCGATCGATAATTCCCCGTTATAGAAATCAACAAACCGCCCAAAATAATCCCAACTTGCAAACCCAAATTATCAGCCAGCCGCGTCAAAGCAAAAGCCTCCTGTCGCTGTTCGCCCTCGGTTAAATCGGCCACCATCGTCTCCGTTGGAGGCCAATACAAACCCACGCCAAAACCCATAAGTAAATTGCCCGCAATTAAGCCGGGGAAATCATTAGTCCCCGCCAGTACAAAAGAAGCGGCAGCCGAAATAATTGTCGCCAGCAATAAAGTTCGCCGCCTTCCCCAAAATTTGGAATCGCAAAAAGAACCGCCCAAAATTCTGCCGAATATTCCCGAAACTGAACCGCTACCCAAACCAATCCCAACAGCAGTAGCAGATAAACCGACGCGATCGACAAAAAATATCGGCGCGTAAAATAAAGTAAAACCGGTGCCGCTTTGGGAGAGGAATCTGCCGGCGGCAAGAATCCAGACTTGAGAGGGGAGACGGGGCAACCAAGAGGATAATTGAAATTTAGGCATATATTATTTATAATAGTCGGCGGTTGAAACCGCGTCTAAACTAATGAACAGTCGGCGGTTGAAACCGCCTCTACACAAACGAAGTCCGCCTTCGCGGACTCAAGAATTAAGCAGGTATTAAAGCAGGATTTGGTATTATGGAGTCAAACCCAAACTTAACCTTACTTGTTCGCGAACTTCGCGACAAAAATTTAATGCTTCGCGCGCTGTATCTTTATCAGCCGAAGCCCCCGGATAGCGATAGGCAACGGAGAAAGCAGTTAACGCTAAAAGTTTTGTGCGAAGCTTATCCCACCCAGGCTCAACGGGCAACAGCAAATCTAACAAAACAGTCAAATTATGCGTTCTGCTGAAAGAAATTACTGCTTCCTGCAAACGCGCTTTTAGATATTTCTCGGCACACTGTTGAGCGTGAAAACACGCCGCATCATAATTTGGAGATTTTCGCGCTCGCAATTCCCGCAAAGCTGTATAGCAATCCTAAATCATTTGTAAAAATATGTAGGGGTAGTGCTACCCCTACTCCCCGTGCCTACCCCAGCCAAGGCGGGGCAACCACGGGGGGTTTGCCCCTACAAGAATTACACGAATCATTTAGGATTGCTGTAGTAAAATCGCCCTCAGCTTTATCAACCCATTCAAGTGTGAGCGGATTCATAAATCACCTTTCCTTTCTCGATGATTTCCCGCAAAAATAAATCATTCCAAGCTAGACGTTGTTCAATTTCCGAAGGAGTTCGCACTAACAAATCTACAGCAAAGTTTGGCTGAGTTTGATTTAATATTTCCCAAGTTTTACGAAGATTATTACCATCCGAAGATAAAACTACCAACATATCAACGTCCGAATCTTCTGTGGGATTTCCATAGGCGTAAGAGCCGAACAAAATTATTTTTTGCGGTTTGAATTTATTGGCTATTGCCCGACTCAATTCCATGATTGTGTTCATTTCAATCATTTGCTAACATTTTTAATATTTTTCAAATCCACTGTAATAATAACACATGAAATTTCTGGAGTCTCTCCCTCCAATGAGTAATTATCAAGAGATTTTTGACGATCGCCATAAATTTTAAACTGTTGCTGTTGGCTCGCCCGTTGGCGTTAGCGAAGCGATCCGAAAAAAAGCCATCGAAGACGAACACCCGCAAGCTTAACAATTCTTCTCAGTTAGTTACACAAAAGTTACCATTAATTTAAAAATACTTAACACGATTTTAGAAAAAAGTTAGTTAAACTCTAGAAAAGGCAGAAGAAAATTTTAGAGGGTCTAATTATATGACAGCTATTACAACATCAAGAGTAGAATCAATCAAACCGCGCTGGCAAGCAATTGTCATGGTGGCTCTAATTTTCTGGCTCAGCGTTAGCCTGATTTTGGATCTAGTAATTATGCCGAGTCTCTACGTATCGGGCATGACGACATCACCGGAGTTTGCAACAGCCGGGAATTTAATGTTCTGGGGATTCAACCGCGTTGAGTTAATCTGTTCGGGCCTGGTGGCAACGGGTTTGATGGTTTTGAGCAATTTAGTCGGTGACTTCGGCAAGCGCAGCCGCACAGCAATCTTATTATCATTGGTACTTCTGGCGATCGCCCTGATTGACACCTACGCCCTGACACCCCAAATGAGCGCCTTGGGAATGCAGCTAAATCTGTTCGATTCTGCAGCAGAAGTACCCGCCGGGATGAATCTACTGCACCAAGGCTATTTTGCCTTGGAAGCGCTGAAGTTGGCTGTCGCCGGTACACTGCTGGGCTGGTGCTACCAAAACCAAGTTTAATCAACGATAAAAATTGATTTGTAGTAAGGAATTTAGTCCTTATTTCTGAGTCCCCCTCTGCGGGGACTTTGTTTGTGTAGGAGCGGTTTCAACCGCCTAGTCTCTCAGATTGTTCCGGTAAATCGGCTTTTGGCCACAACAGGCGCAAGCCCATCACCGCAAATCCGATCGCCGCGAGCCCCTTTACCAGTCGTTCCGGCAACACCTCTGCCGTGCTAAAGCCAATGCCCACGCCGATTAAACTCGCCAGCAGCAGCGCCGACGCCGTGCCGAAAAATACAGCCCGCGGCGAGTTACAACTGCTGCCCAGGGCGATCGCAGCTAATTGACTTTTGTCTCCCAATTCTGACAAAAACACTGTAATAAAACTGATGCCCAAAAGTTGCCAGTCCATGTTTTTTTAGTTCTTAGTTAGCTATTGTAGAAATCTAGGACTTACCGACAGACAGACAATTAACCCAGCACTTCCCACAGCAGAACCGCCGAAATCGCCAGTAAAATCACTCCGGCTGCTCTCTCCAAAGTTCTCGGAGCAATCCGACTAGCCAGCCACCTTCCTAGCAACACCCCCAGCAAACTGGTTGCTATCAAAGCCGAACCCGCACCCGCAAACACAATCCAAGGATTTCGAGATTCAGCCGTCATCAGCAAAATCGCGAGCTGAGTTTTGTCTCCAATTTCAGCTAAAAAAATAGTTGCAAAAGTCGAAGCAAAAATTGCCCAGTGCTTGGGCTTCAGTTTCTTTTGTTCCTGACAAATATCGGGATTTACAGTCACTGAGAGTTCTGCGGGCTCCGGGGTTAAAGCAGCACAAATCTCAGTAACCTCTTTTATTTGTAGTTGTACCTGTTGTGGCAAATCATAATTGAGGTTTACTGAGTCAGAAGCAGACAAGCTTGGCGGAACAGAATCAAGTTTCACGGGCAATGAGTGCTAAACGCTATTTATTTTTGACTTGTACTTTTGATTCTAACTCTCTCGGTGCCTGCTTTTACCAAACCAGGGTCAATCGATTTTAGATTTTAGATTTGAGATTTTAGATTAAAGAATTGAAGCATTGACTTGCGCGAGATAAATACGTTCGGCAAGTTTTATCGGATACAGGTTTTTTATTTCTCCAGGGATGAATCACGTGGCGGGTATCCTAGATGCTTGATTGTCATCTTTTTCCCCGGAGATTTCAGCCACTGATTTCTGGAACCACTCACCGCACCCACAAAGGCATACTAGCGCCCAGATTTATCTGTCGAGTCAATCTAAAATCTAAAATCTAAAATCTAAAATTGACTGACTGACTGGTTCATGTGCCGTAAGTTCGATCGCCCGCATCTCCCAAACCAGGTACAATAAAGCCCTGTTCGTTGACTATTTCGTCGATCGTTGCCGTGTAAATCATCAAACTCGGGTACTCTGCACTCAGCCTCTTCAAAGCCGGAGGAGCAGCCACCACAGAGATAATCCGAATCAAGCTCGGATCAATTCCCCGTGCAGTCAATTCCTGCATAGTCGCTATAATCGTCCCGCCAGTCGCCAGCATCGGCTCGCTAATTATCACCCGCGTTTGCGGGATAAACTGCGCCGGCAATTTGTTCAAATAACAAGTCGGTTGTAGCGTCTCCTCATTTCTTGCCATGCCGAGGTGGTAAACCGACGCCAGCGGCACAACCGTCTGAATTCCTTCGAGCAGTGCCAAACCCGCCCGCAAAATCGGTACCACAACTAACGGAGCTTCCGGGTTGATAAAAGCCGCCGGACATTCTGCCAAAGGCGTCTGCACTGTGGTTTCCACTGTCGGCAGCCATTCTCGAATCGCCTCGTAAGCCAGCCACCTTCCCAATTCTGTCATCGCAGAACGAAAAAGTACCGAGGGGGTGGCGCCGTCGCGGGCAACAGCCAGCCAGTGTTTAATTAATGGATGCGGAGGAACGTAAACGCGCAGTTGCAGGGACATTAGGAAATTGGGGAGATTGCTAGGTTTGAGGGATTTTATGCGGTGCGATCGATCTTCTTTGAGGGCTTCGCCAACGGGCGATCGATCGCTCTGTGCAACTTATCACATCCTTGAGGGCGCATACAAGCCAGAGATTGAGAATCGACCGAAGAGCACTATTTTTAAGATTGCCCTCACAGGCTCAAACCTCCGCCGGAGTGCCGGACTATTGCGACAACCACCAGCAGTCGGTTAGAACTGACATCTTGCACCATTATTAATAAGCCTTTCACGGGCGGGCTCTATGCCCACCCCACAAGAAAACTCACTCTTTGTGGAACAGGCATCTTGCCTGTTCTTGAGAATTGTGCAACATATGAGTTAGAACCCATTCGCCGATCGACCTCCATCAGCTTATTGAAATATTTTTCCAATAGTATTGACATTAATTAGCAACAAGGCTATAGTAATTTTTAGTGTTCTCCTCTCAAAGGATCGGCAGACGGGGGCAGTCGGCAATGGTAGACTGTTCCCGCATTTTTTTGGGAAGCAGGGGCATTGGGCGTTGGGCATCGGGCAAACAGGGCATCGGGCAAACAGGGCATCGGGCAAACAGGGCATCGGGCATTGCCGAACTTCGGTCTTGTTGACATCCGTTACATCCGCTACATAATCCGTTGCCGAACTTCTTGCTTCTGGAGCGATCGACTGTAAAATCATAGAAATATTAAGATTTTTAACCCAATGTCAGCTCCTACCCAATCCCAGTTATTTTCTCCCAACTCCCGCCCTACAGAGCAAGAGTTTGATGTAATTGTCATCGGTTCCGGCATTGGTGGACTCGTGACAGCCACCCAGCTAGCGGCTAAGAAAGCCAAAGTTTTAGTGCTCGAAAGCTATACAATTCCGGGGGGTAGCGCTGGATATTTCGATCGAGAAGGCTACAGATTCGATGTCGGCGCCTCCATGATATTTGGTTTCGGACAGCGTGGCACCACCAACCTCCTCACCCGCGCCCTGAAAGCAGTCAACGTCACCTTAGAAACCATTCCCGACCCCGTACAGCTTCACTATCACTTACCCAGCGGCTTGGAACTTGAAGTTCCCCAGGCTTATGACAAATACTTGCAAGAATTAACAGACAGGTTCCCTCACGAACGCGAAGGAATCCACAAATTTTACGGCGAATGCTGGAACGTCTTCAACTGCCTCAACGGCATGGAATTGCTATCCCTAGAAGAACCCGGCTATCTCGTCCGAGTCTTTTTTCAGAATCCTTTAGCCTGTTTGGGATTAGTAAAATATCTGCCTCAAAATACTGGCGACATTGCGCGGCGCTACATAAAAGACCCTACTTTGCTGAAATTTATCGACATGGAATGCTACTACTGGTCTGTAGTACCCGCAGACTTGACGCCGATGATTAATGCCGGAATGGTATTTTCCGACAGACATTACGGTGGCATCAATTATCCCAAAGGCGGAGTCGGTCAAATCGCCCAAAAATTAGTAGAAGGATTAGAAAAATGCGGCGGAAAAATTCAATACAAAGCTAAGGCGAAAAAAATTATAACAGAAAACGGCCGCGCTGTCGGAGTCGAGCTAGCAACCGGCGAAGTTTACCGCGCCAAGCGCATAGTTTCTAACGCCACGCGGTGGGATACTTTTGAGAAATTGCTGCCCGCAGAAGAGATGCCCGCTAGCGAAAAGAAATGGCAGCAGCGCTATCAAAAAGCCCCCAGTTTCTTGAGTTTGCATTTGGGAGTGGAAGCAAGCGTAATCCCTGCCGGTAGTGCCTGCCACCACATTTTGTTAGAAGATTGGGACAAAATGGAAGCGCCAGAGGGAACTGTTTTGGTGTCCATTCCGACCGTGCTCGACCCGGATTTAGCTCCCGCAGGATATCACATCGTTCACGCTTTTACTTCGAGTTGGATGGAACAGTGGGAAGGACTTTCGCAGCAGGAATATGAGGATAAAAAGGAAGAGGCTGGAGGGAGAATTATTGAAAGATTAGAAAAGATTTTTCCCGGTTTAGATGCCGGTTTGGATTATATGGAAGTGGGGACAGCGCGTTCTCACCGCCGCTTTTTGGGGCGCGAAGATGGAACTTACGGGCCGATTCCGCGACAGAAGTTAATGGGTTTGCTGGGAATGCCGTTTAATCGAACTTCTATGCCTGGTTTGTATTGTGTGGGTGACAGTACGTTTCCCGGACAGGGTTTAAATGCGGTGGCGTTTTCTGGGTTTGCTTGCGCGCACCGAATTGCGGTTGATTTGGGTTTTTAGTGGTCGTGGTAGGGTAGGGTACGTCAGATTGTTCGCTTGAAATACGAGAGAAAATGTAAGACAAGGCTTCGAGGGTTCCTACAAAAAGACTAAAAACCCGGTTTCTGGATAGAAACCGGGTTTTTAAACTGAAAATTGGCGTTTTCCATTCTTTTAAGAAGTTTACTGGTCGTAGCTGCCGCCGACGCCGATTTGGGTATTGTAGATTTTGGCATTAGTGATGGTCATATCTTCCATTGATGCGCCGGATACGTCAGTGGTGTTAATGATGGCCGCGGTCAGATTTGCCCGATCGAGGTCTGCGTCATTTAAACTGGCATTAGTCAGAAAAACTTGGGTTAAGTTAGCACCCGTCAAGTTAGCACCCGTCAAGTCCGCGCCTTCGAGGTTGGCACTAGATAGGTTTGCGCCTCGTAAATTTGCTTCTCTCAAATCAGCACCAATTAAATGGGCTCCCATTAAATCTGCTCCTGACAAGTCGCACTTAAAACATTGCCCGGTTGACAATAACTGTTGGACGTGAGCGGGATTTTCAGCGCGAGCCGGGCCAGCCAACAGTAGGGGAGTAATTAAAAAAGTAGCGGCTAATAGATTGCGTTTCATAATCCCTTTTCCTCACAGACTCTGTATTCAAGTTCTTGTCTTGATATCTACAATCTTACCACGGTTGTTTTCGGAAGTTGCGATCTAATTCACACATTGGCTGTGATATCAATTGCACTCAACAACGCATACATGGTCTCGACCAGCTTGCAAAACATAATTTCGCAAAACTTAACACTGCCTAACTTAATTCAGTGCCTTTTTGTAGTAACATTTTCTAGGTTAACCCGGATAGCCAACCGATGCGTCTTTCTGAAGATGGAGATGATTCGCAATGCTATGGATGATTTTAGCTGCGATCTTATCGCAAAAAGTGGGAGCATCTCATATTTGTAAAAATACTTCTTCTGGCTCCTTCCTTCTTCTGGCTCCTTCCTTCTTCCTCTTTCCTTCTTCCTCTTTCCTTCTGCCTCCTGCCTTCTGCCTCCTGCCTCAAAACTCCAATTTCTAGCTTGGCTGCAAAGGTGAGATGCTCCCCAAAAAGTTGACAAAAAATACCTGGTTTTTAATAAAAGTGTCACGAGACAGAAAATTTAATTTAAAATAAAGATAAGCTTATAACTTTATAGGTAGAGGAAAAGCAGTCACAGCCCCGATCCCCGGCCCAAGCTCGGCTGCATTTTTAACAATAAATTTTAATTAGGTCTCAGCAGCGCCGTAAAAATCCACCTAGTGCTTGGAAATCAGCACTTTTTTGGAATGTCGCAGAGTCTACGCGATCGCAAAACTCAATTAAATATGCTCAAAAACGATTCCTCCAAGTATCTGCCAACCTTAGCTCAAGTAATAGACCGCTACCCCTTGACAGTTGCGCCCGATACCCCACTAGCAGAAGTAATTACCCTGATGGGCCAACGGCGCGGAATTTGCTCTCTAAACGCAGACATTCCACCAACCGATATCTATCAGCCACTAACAGAAATCGCAAATCCCCCCACCTCAAGCGCGTGCAGAGACGCGACAGGTATCTGCGTCTTTGTCGTGGAAAAATCACTCTTAAAATTATCCTCGCACTCGGCTCCACATTCTCACTTGCAAGGAATCTTTACAGAAAGGGATCTTGTCGATTTGATTGCCTCGGGCAAAAACTTAAAAGGTGTCACCATCGCAGAAGTAATGAGGCAGCCGGCAGCAACTCTGACAAAATCCGAGACTCAAGACATTTTCAGTGCCCTAATTCTCCTGGGGCAACGAAGAATTAAGCACTTGCCAATAGTGGATAGTGAAGGTCAACTCTTAGGAGTAATTACCCCGGAAAGCATTCGCCAAGCCATGCTGAAACCGGCAAATATCTTAAAAATGCGCCGCGTGAAAGAAGTAATGACCGCACAAGTCATTCAAGCACCTCGCTCCGCGTCAGTTATGAGTTTAGCCGAGTTGATGGCCGAGCACCGCGTTAGCTGCGTGGTAATTACCGAATCAACAGAATTATCGAGGGATTTACCGTTCCCGATTCCAGTAGGTATCGTCACAGAACGGGATATTGTGGAATTTCAAGCTTTAGATATAGATTTGTCGCAAACGATCGCCCAAACTGTGATGAGTACCCCCTTATTTAGCCTCAAGCAAGAAGACTCGCTGTGGGTAGCTCATCAGGAAATGCACCAGCGTTTAGTCCGCAGGTTGGTAGTAACGGGGGAACAGGGAGAACTCCTGGGAATAGTTACTCAAACCAACATACTGCGCGTACTTGACCCGATGGAAATGTCCGGGGCGATAGATATTCTGCACGATTCAGTGGCAGAAAGGACTAGGGAATTGCAAAAAGCGATCGCATCCCTCAGCTTGACTAACGCCAGATTAGAAAGCGAAATTGCTACCCGCGTTAGGGCCGAGGCCAGACTCCACCTTTTAGAATCTGCTGTAGTGAACGCTAACGACGCAATCGTGATTATGGATGCCGGAGACAGCGATATCTCCGACCCCACCATCATCTATGCCAACGAAGCTTTTACCCAAATGACGGGCTACCTACCCGAAGAAATCATCGGACAAACCCCCAGTTGCTTGCGCGGCCCAGAAAGCGACCCCACCCAAGTCGATAAAATTCGCCGTGCTTTCTCTCGCCGAGAACCCCTACGCCTAGAATTGATTAACTACCGCAAAGACGGTTCAACTTATTGGGTGGAACTCAACAGCGTACCTATTGCCGACACCTCCGGGAACGTTACCCACTGGGTGTCGGTGCAGCGGGATATTAGCGATCGCAAGCGCATGGAACAAGCATTTTTTGAAGAAAAAGAACTCGCTCATGTTACTCTACAATCGATCGGCGATGCCGTAATCGCGACAGACGCCGACGGCTGCATTTCCACCCTTAATCCAGTTGCCGAAACACTTACTGGTTGGTCTACATTGGAAGCTAAAGGTTTGCCCCTCGCCAGCGTGCTGAGAATAGTTGACGAAACTACCCGGCTGCCGATCGAAAATATCGCCGAAATCGCTTTGTGCGAAGGTCGGATTGTTGACCAAGGACACAACAGCTTGCTGATTGCCCGCAACCACACCGAATTTGCGATCGACCACTGCGTCGCCCCCATCCACGCCAGCAGCGGCAAAATTGTCGGGGCCGTCGTTGTGTTCCGAGATGTCACCCAAGTGCGAACTCAAGCGCGGCAACTCACCTGGCAGGCAACTCATGACCCTCTGACGCAATTAGTCAACCGCCGGGAATTTGAGTACCAGCTAGAGCACGCCCTACACGGCGCTCAAGGTTACGGGCAAGAACACGTGATGCTTTACCTGGATCTCGATCGCTTCAAAATAGTTAACGACACCTCCGGTCATGCTGCAGGGGACGAACTGCTGCGCCAAGTCAGCCAGCTATTTAAAAGCAATATCCACAAAACCGATATTTTGGCGCGTCTCGGCGGCGATGAATTTGCTGTACTCCTGTACAATCGTCCCGTCGAACGAGGATTGAACGTTGCTGAAACGCTGCTGCGAAGCATTCAGGGATTCCGCTTTGCGTGGCAGGACAAAACTTTTTCGATCGGCGTCAGTATCGGTTTGGTCGCAATCAATCCCAAAACAGCATCGACATCTGCGATTTTGAGCGCGGCCGATATGGCCTGCTACGCTGCTAAAAATAAAGGTCGCAACCGGGTACAGGTTTATCAAGCAGGCGATCGAGAATTAATCAAACAGCACGGCGAAACCGAGTGGGTGGTGCAAATTAATCAAGCATTAGAAGAGAATCGCTTTTGCTTGTACTCTCAGCCGATCGTACCTTTGCTCAATTCTCCAACCACCGGAACCCACTGCGAAATCCTCCTGCGCCTCCGGTTGGAAACTGGTGAGTTGGTGTCGCCGATGGCGTTTATTCCGGCGGCAGAACGCTACAACTTGATGCACGCGATCGACCGCTGGGTAATTCGTACTTTATTTAGCAATTTATCTAAAATTTTCACGGCCAATTTATTAGTCCAAGACCCTGGAGTAGGCAGCGATAAAATAGTTACCTTCCCTGCTTGCTCTCTTTTGTCTAATCCGCAATCCTTATTTGGCAAATATCCCAGCATTTATTCAATCAACCTTTCTGGGGACAGCCTCAACGAAGAAAAGTTTATCGAGTTTATTCAGGAACAGTTTTCCATCCATCAAATACCGCCGCAAATAATTTGTTTTGAAATTACCGAAACCGTGGCGATCGGTAATCTCAGCAAGGCAGCAAGCTTGATTTGGCAACTCAAGGAACTAGGCTGCCAGTTTGCCTTGGACGACTTCGGCAGCGGGATGTCTTCCTTTGCTTACCTGAAAAGCTTGCCGGTTGATTATCTCAAAATAGACGGCAATTTTATTAAGAATATTGTCGAGAATCCTATTGATGTTGCAATGGTGGAAGCTATTACCAAAATCGCTCACGTCATGGGAATTAAAACTATTGCGGAGTATGTTGAGAATCAAAAAATTATGGATAAACTCAATGAACTTGGGGTAGATTACGCTCAAGGTTATCATTTGGGCAAGCCTCAACCTTGTAACTTCACATCTCCGATTTTAGAGGAAGTTTTGGGGGAGTTTCCTGTTAATTCTTTGGCTTTTGAGGCGAAGCTGGCTTGTTGAAGAAGGAAGTTCGGCAACGAGCAAGCAATGGGATTTAACGGATTTAAGGGAGGGATGTTGAGGGAACAAGGAAAAGGAGATGTTAAGTTGTGATCTCAATTCCCCATTCCCCATTTTCCATTAGCCATTACCTTCTACAGTAGTTTCCGCCGCTTCAATGTACTGACTGTCTAACAGAAAAGCACCTTTTTCAAAGCGAATGCCCCAATAATTGCCGGGACGCCGATCGATCACAACGCCTTCAGCGCCGATCGCAATTAAATTCGCAGGCCGCAGCATCGGCATCGGTTCGGCAGTTTTGACGTAAGGTGGCATAGCCACAACTCGGACTTTTTGACCGATTGTAAATTCTTTTTCCATGAATTTTATTCCCTAAAAAACACGCTAATCAATGAATTTTAACAATAAATGTTTCTGTTTGATGGATTGATGAGGGATGATAATAAAATGGAGAAGTATGAAGCGTAATTAAGGGAATAATCGGCCCAATTATTGATATTTTAGGCTGCCATCTTCGTTATATTCAAGTTCATAATATTTTCCCCCTAACTCTAAGTCATAAACACATCGTTGGTAGTTTTTGGCTCCCATATCGAAAGGGTTAGTCCTGTTCAATCTTGCCCATTCAGCTATCTTTAGCTGGTTAGTTACCCCTGAAGCATCGGCTACTGTTTTGACAATCCAATCAAACATTTTTTTCCTCTAAGCTGTATCTCACTCTACCTCTCTATATTAGCTATATATTCACCTATAGGCAATCAAACATTTTTTTCCTCTAAGCTGTATCTCACCCCTAACTTGGACGATCGCCCGTAACACCCCTGACCGATCGCGCTACAATTGTCTATTGGGATGAAAACGGCCGATCTAAAAGTAGGGGATAGTTGTTATGGCTACAAGTCGTCGCATTGAGCGCGTAGCTTCAATGATTAAGCGGGAAGTCAGCCTGATGTTGCTCAACGGCATTAAGGACGATCGGGTAGGTGCCGGTATGGTTAGCGTTACCGATGTAATTGTTTCGGGAGACCTTCAGCATACAAAAATCTTTGTCAGCATTTACGGTACTGATGAGGCAAAGGCCGAAACTATGGAAGGTTTGAAATCGGCAACTAGCTATGTCCGCAACCAGTTAGGCCAACGGGTGCAACTGCGCCGGACACCGGAAGTAGTATTTCTCGAAGACCGTTCCCTGGAACGCGGCGATAAAATGTTGATACTGCTGAATCAGCTTTCTGCCGATCGCAAACCGGATATTTTAGATCCCGATGAAGAATTCGCTGAGGATGAAAGTCCCGATTGAAGCGAGAAGGAAGAAGGAAGAGGGGAAGAGAAGGAGATAGGGAAAATTCCCAATTCCCTGTTTTGCCGATTCCCGATTCCCTGTTTGCCCGATGCCCGATGCCCGATGCCCGATGCCCAAATCTAAAATCTAAAATCTAAAATCTAAAATCGAATGATTGACAATCTTTCCTTACCAGAACTGGTGGCCCAGATGTTCGTGGTGCGCGCTTCTGGCTGCTTGTTCGACCACCAAATTCGCTATCGGGAATGGGAACCAACTGCTAGCAAACTCCGCTATTATCTGGAAAATTTGGGCGTCGGTGGGGTGATTTTGGTCGGGGGAAGTGCTGCAGAGTTGGCAGTTCGATCGCACCAATTGCAGTCTTGGGCTAAGTTTCCGCTGTTGCTGGCGGCTGATATTGAGGAAGGTGTCGGCCAGCGGTTCGCAGGGGCAACTTGGTTCGGGCCGCCGATGGCAATTGCCGAAGTGGCGCGGCACGATGCAGGTAAAGCCGATCGATATGCTGAACAAATGGGCGCTGTCACTGCGATCGAAGCTAGGGCGATCGGTCTAAATTGGATTCTCGCACCGGTGGTTGATGTTAACAACAATCCCGACAATCCTGTGATTAACGTCCGCGCTTTTGGCGAGACACCGGAAATTGTGGGGAAATTAGCCGCTGCTTTTATTCGCGGCGCAGGCCAACACCCGCTTTTGACTACAGCTAAGCATTTTCCCGGTCACGGGGACACGGCGGTTGATTCTCACTTGGAATTGCCGGTTTTGCCGCATTCGCCAGCGAGATTAGCCCTGGTTGAGTTGCCTCCTTTTGTTGAGGCGATGGCTGCTGGGGTCGATGCTGTGATGAGTGCTCACTTGCTGATTCCGGCTTGGGATGCGGAGTTTCCTGCTACTCTTTCTCGCAAAATTTTGATCGGGAAGCTGCGAGAAGAGTTGGGATTTGAAGGTTTGATCGTGACGGATGCTTTGGTGATGGGTGCGATCGCCAATAAGTACGGCGCTAATGAAGCTGCTGTTTTGGCGGCCCAGGCTGGTGCTGATGTTTTGCTGATGCCGCTTGACCCGGAAGGGGCGATTCTGGCTGTCTGCGAAGCTGTCACTCAAGGGCGAATTCCACTATCACAAATCAAGGAATCTGTCAAGCGAATTTGGAAAGCGAAAATAAAGGTGGGTTTGCCGATTTCTGACCCCCCCCAACCCCCAGGGCTGTTTCATTCTCACCAAAAACATGAATTTTGTAGGGGTAGTGCCCCCGTGCCTACCCCCGACCTAGAGGATTCGATCGGCAGATCAGACCAAGAGGACCGGCACGGGGGCACGGCCCCTACCGAGAATGAAAAAGCCCTGCCCCAACCCCCCCTTGCTAAGGGGGGGAGCAAGAATTTAGAATCGATCGAGTCGATCGACTTAGGTTTGCTGGCAACTCCCCAGGCAAGGGCCACTGCTGCCGATATTTTGCGAGATTCTTTGAAATTTGGCGGCAATCTACCTTTGCAGGTGGCAAAACCAGCAGAAAACCAGCTTTTGCGGAATTTGATTGTTGTAGATGATGTTTTGGGGTGCGAGTTTTTGGGAAACCACACTCCGGCGATCGCCCTTCCCGAACAGTTTGGTTACGAATTGCAACTGATTGACGATCGCACAGGGGCGATCGCTGATAATACAGGTGCAGAGCATTTTTCTCCGACACTGCTGCAAATTTTCATTCGCGGCAATTGCTTCCGAGGCAGTGCTGGTTTGACCGAAGCAGCTCAAGATTGGTTTAAGAAATTATTAAAAACGGGAGAACTGCAAGCCGTGTTAATTTACGGCAGTCCCTACGTTTTAGAGCAATTTTTGCCACACTTGCCTCCGAGTATTCCCTATGTATTTTGTTTTGGGCAGATGCCGGCAGCGCAATCTATCGTTCTAGAAGTGCTATTCGGCATTGACGCAAAGGGCAATGCTTGAGTTGCCCGACTTCGGAATCTTTCCTTTGTTGCTTGCTGCGTTAGGAGTGAAATTCATCAACCCGGTTTCTCGCGAGAAATTCTGCCTTTGGTGGCGAAGTATCCAGAAACCGGGAATTGGACGCGGGTTCCTAAGTTCTCAATAGAGCTTTCCAGCAGATCCGCCTGCTTGTGGGGAAAATGTGCTGCTTCTCCACATCCTAAGACAGATCCCATCACTTACTGATCGTTCCTATAATTTTTTTAAATTGACGGCAGTGAATTGTATAGCTGTATACGGACAAAATTTAACTTCCATATTCGTAAGTTTGGACTATATTATTACCAGGGCCATAAATTTTTTTAGTAAAACATTGAGGGCGCATTATGATTCACTCCACTATTCCCCAAATCCAATACTCTTTAGATGTGATCCAAGATGAAGCGCGTCACCTCGTCCACGAGGGCGTGCTGAGCCGCCAACAGCCTATCTACACGCTGTGCCAATTCATTCCCCCCCGGGAATGGGCTTGTGTAGAGTGCGAATTAGAAAAATGCGACTTCTTGCTGCGCGATCGCATCGCCGACCTGATCGGTTCTGAAAAATGGGAAAATGACTAAAGTTTGGTTCTCTTAAATTAAGTTGGCAAGTAAACTCCGGCTGTGTTAAAGACTCTTGATTCTTTAATACTAGGAATTTTCGGCGCGCAAATTTTCCAACTCGGCTCTGAGCGCTGCCATGTGTGCTGTTAATTCTTGAATCTCTAGCTTTACGTTAGGCTGTACAACCGACTCGGGAGGAGCATCAGTCGCTGCATCTGATTGCTTGGACGAGACAGATTCGCTGTCTGCATTCTCCCGATCGCCCGGTTGAGAGAAAATAGTATCTACAAAATTCCGGGCTTCTCGCTCAGTCATTTCTCCTTTTTCCAGCAGATCATCGGCTAGCTGGCCAAAATCTGACTTCAGTTTGTCAAGATTTTCTTCTCGCTTCAGGGGATCTTGCAATGTCTCAATTAAAAAGGAAGTTGCACCTAAAGTTAGGTGAAATCCTGTTTGCAGCATTTGAGGCAGGTTGTCGGGATTCATCTAAAAATGCCGCTAGAACGTTTTTCTGAGTTTTGGGTTCGCCAGTTGCTCCCAAGTGAGGGCGTAAAGCCGCTTCTTAGCGCGAAGATGCTGGCGTTGTGGGTCGCGATCGCCCCGATTCAGGAAATATCAGCTTTTGGGGGGACGTTTTGTCGTTGTGCCAATACTAATCGTATCATTACTTGGTAAATTAATAAATGTCAAGTGTAAATTTTTGTAACTACGAATCGAGACTTTCCCACTGGAAGGCTCAGTCTATTTTAGATTTTAGATTTTAGATTTTAGATTGAAGAGGACTTAGGCACGGCGACTAAAAAAACCCCGGTGGCTGATTCAATACGGTTCAGATAAGACTGATCCCCCCTAGCCAAGAGGGCGGGCACTCTTGGCACCGCCCCTACGAAGGGGGGGACAAGAAGTTGTTCAAAGTCAACCCCTACTCCCCTTCTTAAGGGGGATTTAGGGGGATCTCGCCCGGAATTAACAGTGTTAACCCAAGCGTATTGCGGTGGCTGATTACCCGTGCGTAAGTCCTGTTCAAGCCCGTTAAGGATACAGCGCTTCACCGGTGGAAGGGTCAAATATAAATAGTCGATCGAAGTCAAGCTGTACCGTCAGCCGATCGCCCGATCGCAAGCGAACACTCGCAGGTACTTGCACCTGTACAGTAGTTTCAGCGCTCCCCGAAGGCAAACTCGCCCGAATTAAAGTTTCTCGCCCCAGAGGTTCCACTACTTTTACCTCTACATCGAGGGGAACTTTTTCTAAAGCCCAAACATCGGTTTTCAAATCATCATCATCTTCTACTGTTTGTGGCGTAAAGATTTCTATATTTTCTGGACGGATACCCAAATCAAATCCTTGTCCTTCTCTCGCCTGCAATTTTTTCTGAATCGAGGGCGGACAGGCTAAAGCTTGCTCTCCTATTTGAAAGGATTCGTTAGTATAAATGGCCGGCAAAATGTTCATGGCGGGATTGCCTAAAAATGTTGCAACCATGCGGTTAGCTGGTTTCGCATAAATGCTTTGCGGGTCTCCAATTTGTTGAATTTTTCCCCCATTTAAGACTACAATCTTATCCGCTAAAGTCATCGCTTCCACTTGGTCGTGGGTGACGTAAATTGTGGTAATTCCCAGCCGTTGATGCAGTTGTTTAAGCTCGGCTCTAGTGTCATCTCGCAGTTGAGCATCGAGGTTAGAAAGCGGTTCATCTAAAAGGAATACTTTCGGTTCGCGGGCGATCGCCCTTCCCAGTGCTACCCGCTGCTGCTGTCCGCCTGATAGCTGTTTGGGCTTACGTTTGAGGAGATGGTCGATCGAGAGCGATCGGGCTACTGTTTCGACTCGTTCTTGAATTTTAGTCGGGTCAACATTCCGCATCCGCAATCCAAATGCCAAGTTTTCTGCGACAGTCATGTGCGGATAAAGCGCGTAATTTTGAAACACCATTGCTACATCCCGCTGTCTCGCCGGAATGTTGTTAACTAAATTATCTCCGATGTAAAGATTGCCGGAAGTAGCGGTTTCTAAACCTGCAATTGTCCGCATAATTGTGGATTTCCCGCAGCCGGAGGGCCCGACTAATACCCAAAATTCCCCGTCCGGGATTTTGAAGCTGATGTTTTCGATCGCGGTGACGTTTTGGTAGCGTCGGGTAATATTTTCTAAGCGAACATTTGCCATTTTTTAATTGTAATTGGTAATTGATAATTAGTGCTTTTTACCTTCATCTTTCAGCGTTCAGAAAACTGTTCCAATTCTAAAACTGTGCGGTCTAATTCTTCAACTATAGGCGTTAACTCAGCTTTGCGGAATGCTTCTACTAAAGAACGATAATACCAGAGAGAACCCTCTTTGCCGCCTTTGAAGCGTTCCCAAACAGTATCTCCTAATTGACGGGAATCTTTCAGGATCGATCGAGCATTATAAAGTTTATCAGCAGCCGAGACTAATCTGACCGAGGCAGAAGCCGTAGAAATGCGATCGATATAAGCTTGTTTTCGCTGACGCCAAGGGGGTTTCGGCGTCGCGTCACTGTCGGTACAGCCGTCTACAATCGCTGTGACCGAAAGCATCCAGGATACCCGCCACGTGATTCATCCGTCCAGAAATAAAAAACCTGTATCTGATGAAACTTGCCCCCCGAATTTATCGGTGGGGTCAATTCTTCAATCTAAAATCTAAAATCTAAAATCTAAAATCGATTGACGGTATCGCCAAAGCGGCGGCGGATGGCTTCGCGGGTGGTGGCGCCGCCTTGATCTTCGATCGCATCATGAAGCAAAGCTGCGATCGCCTCATCTTCATTGGCCCCATATTCTAAAGCTATACTAGCAGTGCCCAACAAATGGGCAATGTAGGGCACGCCGGAACCTTTGCGAACTTGGGTAGCGTGCAATTCGGCGGCATAGGTGAGGGCTTCTGAAAAACGGTTTGAGAGAATCATGAAAGTCACCTTTCTGAATTGCTATGATATATAAATTGTCCGGCTAAGTTGAAAAGACAAAATCTACCAATTTCAATCATGTCATCGAATGCGATCGAGAGCGATCGCTTGTAAATTTATAATCGTTAAACCGAGGTTGCGAGCATGACAGCTACTATAATTATACCAAAAAATCCCGACCAAAACTCCGAGCCAGAATTACCGCAAAAATTAGAAAACATACCAGAAATTCCGCCAGAATCTGAGCCTAAAAAAGTCATATCTCTGGCAGATTTTTTAGTCAGACCTGCTGATAGAATGGAATGGGTTGACGGCAACTTAGTGGAGAAAACAGGAATGACATTCAAGCACAGTCTAGCTCAATCTAAATTAGCCCGTTACTGGGGAAATTACAAAGACTCCAGCGGACAGGGAGGAGAAGTTCTCACCGAAATACTTTGCCGCACTAACAAACAGGGTCGCCGTCCCGATGTTGCTTACATTACTCCTGAACTGCTGCCAGAATCAGGCAATTTTACAGCATTTTCCCAAAGTTTTCCTTTGATAGCGGAAGTTGCTTCTCCGGAAGATAGCGGCGAAGAGTTATTTGCGAAAGCTCAGGAATATTTGGAATCGGGATGTTTAGAAGTTTGGTTGTTGTTTCCTGAAGCTAGATTAATATTTGTCAATGCAGGGCAACGCTGGCGGTTGTTTAATACGGATGAAGTTGTTAACACTCAAAGTGTGCTTGCAGGTTTTAGCGTAGCTGTGAGTGAATTGTTGGCTTGAGGTATTTGTTAAACTAATTTATTAAAATCCTAAAAAGAGAAACTCACGGTGAGAAACTTTAGCTTAAGACTGGGTTTAATGAGAATGTGGGAACGATCAAATCGAGTTTAAGATCGACCTACAGGTAACTTTGAAGTATTGATACAGTTAACATCTAATTAGGGGACTGCGGCATAGACTGAAAAGGACTGACCCTAAAGGGTAAGCAGATTCATCCCACGACTAAAAGCCCAGGGCTTTCTTTGGGATTTTCTGTAAACGGTAGTCTTCCATTGGAATGAGGTTGAGAGATTGTTGGTGGAGTGCGATCGCCTTTAAATTTGAGCCAGAACGATCGCCCGATTTACTAAAAAAACACTCGGCTAACAGATCGCCCGCTGATCGCAGTCTCCCAGCCACTCCAGCAACCAACGGCACATCAACCAACGAGGGCGATTGTTGCAGTTGCGTGAGAAAGAGAAAACCACTTGCAGCTTGCTAATGCGACTGCTGGTTGGAGGTACGACATTAATTGTTAGCGTCGGTGTCTAGGCAGGAATTTAAGCGCCTTGAAAGCTTTACCAAGGTGGATTGAATATCAAGCTAGCAATTCCTCAAAGTCTATTTTATAGAGAAGCTACTACCATGTCTCTGCCAAACTCATCCCTGAATCTATTTAAACTTAAGCGCAAACTTTCCCTGCGATCGCTCTTGATTGTCCCGTTTGTTGTACAAATCTTTGCAGCAGTTGGATTAACGGGATATATTTCTCTGAGAAATGGACAGAAGGCAGTCAATGAAGTTGCCAGTCAGTTACGACAAGAGATGAGCTATCGCCTCAACCTGCAAGTTCTAAACTATGTGGAAAAACCTTATATTGCCGGACAAGTGATCGTAGCTGCCGCCCAAGAGAGTCAGCTTGATTTAACAGATTTCACCAAACTGGAACGAACTTTGTGGCGGTTAGTCAGCCAAAATACCCTCGAAGACGTGCAAATTGGTTTAGAGGATGGAATGAATATTGCCCTAGAGACAACAATCAATGACGGCATCGTTTCTCGCCTCAGTGACAAAGCGCGTCTACCTCAACGCCAATTCTACAAACTTGACGATCGAGGTCAACGAGTCGCACTGCTCAAAACTCAGGCAGAGTTTGACCCTCGGACTCGACCCTGGTATCAAGTTGTACAGAAAGCTGGAAAATCAGCCTGGACATCTGTGCCCTACGTCAGCAGTTCGTATCAATCGGCTACGCTGGCTCTATCCCAGCCGATTTACAATCGCGATGGAACGTTACTAGGGGTGCAAAAAAGCACCTTTCGGCTGGACAAGATTCATCGTTTTCTGAGCGAGTTGAAGGTGGGTCAAACGGGACAAACGTTTATCGTAGATCGATCGGGCAATCTGATTGCCAGTTCCATGATCAAACAGCCTTACATTCTGGATCTTAAAAATGAGGAGTTGCAACAAATTCCTGCCGTCAAGTCTGAAAATCTTGTAATTCGTACCACCGCGCAAGCCATCCTCGATCGATTTGGCAACTTCAACGCTATTGCACAGAATCAACAGCTTGATTTTATGCTGGCCAACCAACGGCAGTTCGTGCAGGTTTCCGCCATTCGAGACGAACGAGGTATCGATTGGTTCAGCGTCGTTGTAGTGCCTGAATCAGATTTCATGGCACAAATCAATGCCAATACTCGCACCACAATTTTGCTGTGTCTAGGGGCTTTGGTGGTGACGACTATACTGGGTCTTTTTACTTCGAGTTGGATTACCAAACCGATTTTGCAGCTACAAAAAGCCAGTCAGGCAATTAGTTCGGGACAGTTGGATCAAACACTTCAGGTGCAAGGCATTAGTGAATTAGAATCGCTGGCAGATTCCTTTAATCAGATGGCGAGTCAACTCAAAGCCTCCTTTATCGAACTGGAAAGCCGTGTTGAGGAACGCACCGCAGAACTGAAAGAAGCAAAACTGGTAGCCGATGGCGCAAACCAAGCAAAAAGCGAATTTCTTGCCAACATGAGCCACGAACTCCGCACTCCCCTCAACGGTATTTTGGGCTATGCTCAAATCCTCAACCGCAGCAGCGCATTGCCAGCGAAAGAACGTCATGGGGTAGAAATCATTCACCAGTGTGGTTCTCATTTGCTGACGCTGATTAACGATGTGTTGGACTTGTCCAAAATTGAAGCCGGTAAATTAGAACTCGCACTTCAAGCGATTCACTTTCCCTCATTCCTCCAAGGTGTCGCTGAAATCTGCCGCATTCGTGCCGACCAAAAAAACATTGGCTTCGTTTACGAGCCCGATCCACATTTGCCTGAAGGGATTTTTGCCGATGAAAAACGGCTGCGTCAGGTGTTACTCAACTTGGTGGGAAATGCGATTAAATTCACCGACAAAGGTTCTGTCACGCTCAAGGTTGCCGTAGTTGAGAATCCTCCCAATCCATCCACTCCTGCTTTCAAATTTCAAGTTGAGGATACGGGTGTAGGAATTGCGCCCAATCATTTGGAGAAAATTTTTCAGGCTTTTGAACAAGTGGGCGATCGCCAGCGCCAAGCCGAGGGCACCGGTTTAGGACTGGCAATTAGCCAAAGAATTGTCCAACTTATGAACGGACAAATCCAAGTTAACAGCCAACCCGGAGTCGGGAGTGAGTTCTTTTTTGAGGTGGAACTGGCGATCGCCACCGATTGGGTACAGCAAAACTCCTTCACAACAGGAAAACAAATTATTGGTTACGAAGGACAACGACGCAGCATACTTGTAGTAGACGATCGTTGGGAAAACCGAGCCGTTCTGGTCAACTTGTTAGAGCCGCTAGGATTCCAACTTAGTGAGGCAGAAAATGGACAAGCAGGATTGGAAAAAATACGACAGTCTCAACCTGACTTAGTGATTACAGACTTGGCAATGCCAGTCATGGACGGCTTTGAACTGCTCAAACAAATTCGGAGTGCAAAGGATTTGCAACACCAGAAGATCGTAGTCTCTTCTGCATCAGTATCACAAGCCTATCGACAGATGAGTTTAGATGCAGGGGGAAATGATTTCCTGGCAAAGCCAGTGGAAGTCAGTGAATTATTTAACCTCTTAGCCACTCATTTGGAATTAAAATGGAAATATGAAATGACCGGCTCCAACGAGTCTGAACCATCCACTCCAACCACTGCATTAGAGAACCCAGAAGGGATGATTATTCCTTCTGCGGTAGACTTAAAAAAGTTACTAGAATTGGCACAACAAGGCAACTTAAAACGGCTACGATCGCACACAGAGCATATTGCTCAATCTAACCCTCGCTACGCTAATTTTGCCTCAAAAATTCTTCAGTTGGCCAAGCAATTTAAAGCCGAAGAGATTGAAGAGTTGCTACAACAACATCTCACAGAGAAGAAAGCCGATGTCTAGTCCTGAATTAATTCTGGTAGTGGATGATACCCCTGCAAACTTAGAAGTAGTTTGTGAAACTTTAAGTGATGCGGGGTACGAAGTAGCAACCGCAATCAATGGCGATCGCGCTCTTAAGCGAGTCCAAGCTTATCCTCCGGATCTGATCTTACTCGATGTTCAAATGCCAGGAATTGACGGCTTTGAAACCTGCAAGCGTCTGAAGGCAGATCCGAAAACCGCAAGTATTCCCATCATTTTTATGACCGCTCTCTCCGATGCCGATAGTAAGGTGAAAGGATTTGTCCTGGGTGCTGTGGACTACATCACCAAACCCTTTCAAGAACAGGAGGTGCTAGCACGGGTAAAAACTCATTTGCAGCTACGGCAGTTAACTAAAAATCTCGAACAGCGTGTAGCTGAGAAAACCGCTGATTTAGAAGCAGCACTCACACAACTGCAACAGTCTCAGCTTCAGTTAGTCCACACCGAAAAAATGTCTGCTTTGGGCAATTTAGTGGCGGGTGTCGCGCACGAAATTAATAACCCGCTTGGCTTTATTGCTGGTAATCTGAAACCCGCTCAGGATTGTATAAAAGACCTCTTTCAAGTTATCGCTCTCTACCAAAAAGAACTCCCTTATCCAAGTGCCACGCTACAGGAGTTCCTGGAGGAAATAGACTTGGAATACTTACAAGAGGATTTACCCAAGTTAATTGATTCGATGCAAGAAGGAGTCGATCGCATTCACACAATCAGCACCAGTTTAAGAACCTTCTCGCGTTCGGATTGCGATCGCCCCATTCCTTACAATATCCACGACGGGCTTGACAGCACAATCTTGATTCTCAAGCATCGCCTCAAAGCCAACGAATGTCGCCCGGAAATTGCAGTCATCACAGACTATGGCGATCTGCCATCGGTAGAATGCTTTGCGGGACAGTTGAATCAGGTATTTATGAATGTGCTGGCAAATGCGATCGATGCCCTTGAGGAATCAAATAAAGGACGCAGTTTTGCTCAGATCAAAGCCAACCCCAACCAGATTACTGTCAAAACCCAATTGTCGGAATCTCAGGCAGTGATCCGAATTCAGGATAATGGGATTGGCATTACGGATGCGGTGAAGCCAAAAATCTTTGAGCATTTGTTTACAACCAAAGGCGTGGGGCAAGGAACAGGGCTGGGATTGGCGATCGCTCATCAAATCGTAGTCGAGAAACACTCTGGAACTCTAGAAGTTAACTCAACTTTAGGTGAAGGTACAGAGTTTGTGATTTCAATTCCGGTGAGGGCGATCGCTGTAAAAGACATTCAGGCAAGGATCTGCGTTGACGCAGTATAACAAATCGTTGCAGCGGCAGCAGAAACCTGATTAATCCCCTCTTCAAACCCTCCAAACTATTGATATAGTAGTAAGCTGAAGTGCATTTAAATTGTAGAGTCAAATTTAAGAAAAGTCTTGTGGGGAGTAGGGGTTGGGCGTCTCGCCCGCCCAAAAAATACAATTTAGATGCCCAACAGCTTACGCGGTGCAAAAAACGGTAAACCATGACAGCCACAAATCTCGTCAATAAATTTGAGTACAAACCCCTATACAAACCAAATCAATTAATTTGTGGAACGGGGCAAACAGCCATTGTCAGCGGCTGGACAGTAAAAAGTGCGATCCTTTCCAAGGGCTGCGCTAACGGCAAAAAATTACAACCCAACGAGTTTGCTGTCATCGGACAACTATACTCTCCTACTCGCGGCATCAACTTCTTAATTAGAAACTTGCTGTGCAATCCCCACGTCCGCTTTTTAGTAATTCTCAACGCTACCAAAGAAGACAGCAACTCCGGTGCTGCCGCGTGCTTACTCGACTTTTTTCGCAACGGCTTTGAAGCGGGAAAAAGCGATACTGGTAGAGATTGCTGGCTAATTAAATCTTCAATATTTGGCTACATTGATATTGAAATAGCGGCAGAAGCCTTAGAACTATTGCGTCATTCAATAGAATGGAAAGAAGCCCAAAATATAGCCGACACAGTGACCTTTGTCAAGTCTTTTTCCGAAAAAGAATCTGTGGAACCTTGGGGAGAACCCGTAACTTTTCCGTTAGTCGAAATCGTCCCGACTGTACTCCCCGGCCAGAAATACGGACACAGAATCGAAGGCAAAACTATCGCCGAAACTTGGGTAAAAATTATCCACCGAATTAAGACCACCGGCACCTTGCGGCCGACTGGTTACGACGGACAGTGGCAAGAATTAATCGACTTAATGGCAGTGATTACAGATGAACCTGCGGAGTTCTATTTTCCTGAACCGAATTACTTACCAATAGACCGTGATTTTCTCGAACAGTACAAACCGCAAATGCTGGAAGATGCCCCATATAACGAAGGCATTAAATATACCTACGCACAGCGGATGCGGTCGTGGTTTGGACGCGATCAAATTGAAGAAGTTATTGCCAAACTAATTAAGGAAATTGACGCGGCAAGTGCTGTAATTAGTTTGTGGGATGCCGGCGGAAATATTAACAGAAGGCCTGACGGTTCCTCCGACCACCAGCACAGCGGCAGTCCTTGTTTAAATCACATTTGGGTGCGAGTTGTGGATGAGGAAATATCGCTAACAGCAACTCTCCGCAGTAACGATATGTTTGCGGCTTGGCCGGCAAATGCAATGGGCTTGCGGGCTTTGCAGCAGCACATTCGAGATGAAATTGCGAGGCGTTCCGATTATAATTTGACAATGGGCCCGTTGGTAACGCTGAGTCAATCGGCTCACTTGTATGACGATACCTTTGAAAATGCCGATCGACTTATTCAAACCCAATATGCTAAAATCTGCGAAGATAGAGACTTTTTCGATGCAGCGGGCAATTTTTTAGTTGAAGTAGCAGACAATCAAATAGTTGTCACGCAAACCACTCCGGGCAGCGGCGAAGTTGTCACCTGTTATTCTGGAAAAAACCCTCTCAAGTTAGTGCGAGAAATTTGTGCGGCTTCCCCTGCCATCCAACCCGATCATATTGGTTATTTGGGAATAGAATTGCAAAAGGCGGCCGAGTGTCTGAAAACGAGCAAGCAATACATCCAGGATAGACGATGAATTTAGAAGAAGACAGACCGACTTGGGATGAATACTTTTTAATGTTAGCAAAATTGGCTGCTACTCGATCGACTTGTTTGGCTTTTCCTGTAGGCGCCGTGATAACTAAAAACAAGCAAGTTTTAGCAACGGGTTACAACGGTTCGCCGTCAGGTTCGGCACACTGTACTACTCAAGGCTTCTGCTATCCAGGTTTGAGTAGTTGCGACGCGAGCAAAACTTTGCCCTCAAGGGCGGTTCACGCGGAAGCAAATGCGATCGCCAAAGCTGCTAAACACGGTATATCTACTGCTGGGGCTAGTATTTACGTCACCTTAGAACCCTGCATCTATTGTTTGAAATTAGTCATTGCGGCTGGAATTCGAGAAGTGTTTTACGAAACGAGTTTTAACAGCGGAGAAAAAGCTGCTTTGAGAGATACTTTTATCAGTGAAGGTATTGTTGAGTTAAAACAAATTCAGCTATCTGAAGATACAGCAAAAAAGGCGGCTTTGTTTTTGTTGAATCCTACATCTGTGGCCAAAAATTTAGTATAGGATCAATCCTCCCCGTGGTTGTGGCAGCCACAGGAAATAACTGTGCTGTGTTCCTATAAATGATATTTATTTGCTGGCAATTTGTAGGGATACGGCACTGCCGTATCCTAAATCCCGCGTGATATCATTTCCGGTTACACTCATACATGATGTTGACGGTTGACGGTTGACTGTTGACTGTTGACTGTTGACTGTTGACAGTGAACAGTGAACAGTGAACAGTGAACAGTGAACAGTGAACTCGGATTTACTATTCCGATGCTAACGGATTTGATATGATACAAGTGATATTTATTTTACCCTTTGTAAAGACACAGCACTGCCGTGTCCTTACCACAAATAGAGATGGCAATTAACCCAAAAACGTCCTGACAAATTGTGAATACCGTGTAGTTCAATCAATCAAACTCATTCACCGCTTGCAAATAGTCGATCGCCGCATCTATCCTCGAAGAATACTTAAAAGCAAACTGATCGAACCAATATCCCTCATCGGAATTTTTATCCAACTTTTTCAGCCAAACCTGAGCTTGCCTAACTTTCTGTCTGTGCGTTTGTACGTCCAACTGCTGCCCCGCCACTTTTTCTGCTGGCTGCGGTTCCAGTGAAGCCACTGCCTGAGCTTGATTTTGTGCTTCGTGCTCAGCCTTAAGCGGTTGCTGTGAAACTGCTTCCTGAGCTTGATTTTGTGCTTCGTACTCAGCCTTAATTTGAGCTAAATCCTTATCCAAAGAACCAGCATACAAATTTATATCTGATGTTTTAAATGTTTGATTTGACGGCACTGCTGCTTGTGGCACAGGCGCTTGTGCTTGCACCGGCGTCTGACTTTTCAACTCAGCATTTTTTTGAGATGCTTGATACTCTGCCTTAAGTTCACCTAACAGGCGATCGATAGATTCCATAACTTAAACCCCCTAAAAAATGCTGCTGGGCCAACTAGCCCAAATATAATCGCGTGAACTTCGCCCGCCTCCTCAATCAGTTATTGCATTCAGCAATACCTCTGTCAGGGTCATTCCTTCAATATCATCCATCGTGACAGTATCAACGATATCGAATTTAGCCCCGGCGCTTTGCAGTTCGTCATCCAATATTTTGAGAAACTTAGTAGCTTCCGGCGCATTCCCTACTTGAATGAAAGAAATCGCCAGCTCTTCATCTCGATCGAGCTTCCGCGAAGCCTCTATAATGGTTTTCATCACTTCTTTGCGATCGTCCGGTTCCCCGTCCGTCACCACTAATATTGTTTCCCCATTTTGCTTGGTCTTACCGGATGCTTTGCGCTGAAAATAACTGTTCAGGGCGTCTTGCAGAACAGCAGCTAAATTCGTAGTTCCCGAAGGTTCGTTTTCTTGGAAAATTTGCACGACTTTAGCTGCTGTTACGTTGTCATATCGCTTGAAGCGACCGGAAAACACATAAACTGTTATGCCATCAGGATCGAGTTCTTCGCATTTATTCGCCAATGCGATCGTCGATTCTTGCATGAGCGCCCACCGACTTTTACCGCCTATCTGGTCTTTTGTGTACATACTGCCGCTTTTGTCAATAATTATGGTATAATCGCGGTTCTGAAGCATAAGATTTTTCCTGTTAATTAAGTTCCAAAAATATCAAAACCAGCGAGCAGAAGCTGTTGAGCTTTAGTTGCTCGCTGCGTTTTTTAGTTGATTTGCGATCGCAAATACCGGAATTTAAGCTGCAACTAAAGCATCTTTAAGTGGCTTCCAGCTAAAAGCTCGATCGCCCCCCATCTCAACTGCTATTTTAACTCGCGGTTCTAACGTCGGCAAAACAGTCAAATACTCAATCTCCTGACTCGACAAAATCTGCCCTTCAATAATCCACAGCACCAGTCCTTTTGCTTTCGGCGGCAAATTGTCTAATTGAGTTTGCAACAGCGGCGGCACGAAGTACGTATAACCCACAGCCCCTTCATTTCCAGTAGTTTTTTTGCCCAAATGCGGCGGCCGCACGCCGTGAACCCCGGTCAAATACATCGCCAAATCACCCAAACCCCGCGCCGAAATCGTGTACCCACCGTAGCCCGCAGCCCTCAGCCTGCGGAGGTAGCGCCCCTCAAATCCTCCCTCTAAAGGAACGTACAGGGCCAGCGACCCCGACTTTTCCAAATCCCGAATTAGATCAGATCCCGTCGTAATCAGTCCCATAAATTTGTGTTTCCTGCTGTATCAAAATTTGGTCGATCGCTGCTTGCGAGCTGGAAATATTATAAATGCTAAAGTTGAGCCGAAAAATTCTCATCCGGGCCTTGACAAACGCCAAACACTTCATGTACTATTGTGAATTGTCGCCGTAAAGGATACTGAGTAGTTTGCTGCTCAAGTCCTGGCGCAAACAAGCAAGACCGAGACAAAACTCGGAGATCTAGCAGGTAAAAAGCCGCGAATCTCAACCCTTGCAAGACTTCCACAAGCTCGCTCCCAAATTTAAAACTCAAATTTTAAACACCGAGGAAGGCTGTTGGTTGATAACAGTTAATTGCAGGAACACTGAAATAAATGTTTCTGCACAAGAGCAAGCGGATTGACGAAAACTTCGCAATCCGAAACCTCTTGCGTAAATAAAAGGAAGAAAATCCGTGTCTGTAGGCATTCTTGGCACTAAACTAGGCATGACTCAAGTGTTTGACGCCGAAGGGAGAGCCATCCCCGTCACCGTCATACAAGCAGGGCCTTGTACAGTAACTCAAATCAAAACAAAACAAACTGACGGCTACGGTGCCGTTCAAGTTGGATACAACGAAGTCAAACCAAAGGCTCTCAACAAGCCAGAACTAGGACACCTTGCCAAGTCGGGGGCGAATCCACTGCGCCACTTGCAGGAATACCGATTGGAAGACACCAGTTCATTTGAATTAGGTCAACAACTAAAAGCAGATACCTTTACACCGGGACAAATAGTAGATGTCATCGGTACAAGCATCGGTAAAGGTTTTGCAGGTTTTCAAAAGCGCCACAACTTTAAACGAGGCCCCATGTCTCACGGTTCCAAGAACCACCGCGAGCCTGGATCGATCGGACCTGGAACTACTCCTGGTCGCGTTTATCCCGGTAAAAGAATGGCAGGACGTATGGGCAACGTTCAAGTCACCGTCCGCAAACTAACAATTGTCCGGGTGGATACAGAGCAGAATTTACTGCTAATTAAGGGAGCAGTTCCCGGCAAAGCTGGCGCCTTAGTCAATGTTGTGCCTGAGAAAAAAGTAGGACGTTAGTCAGTAGTAAGTAGTCAGTAGTCAGCAGTCAGTAGATAGTGGTTGGCCGTTAGTAGCAAGCAATAACTAAGAACTAAAAGCTGAAAACTAAGAGCTGAAAACTAAGACCTGAGAACAGACAACAGACAACAGACAACAGACAACAGACAACTAACAACAGACAACTAACAACAGACAAAGGACAAAAGATATGGTTAATTGTGTAGTCCGAAATTGGCAAGGCGAAGAAGTTGGGGAAACAACTTTAGAACTGCGCGTAGCCAAAGAAGAAAATGCGTCTCACATCGTTCACAGAGCATTGACGCGGCAACTGAATAACGCTCGTCAAGGAAATGCTTGCACCAAAACTCGATCGGAAGTCAGAGGCGGTGGCCGCAAACCCTGGCGTCAAAAAGGCACGGGTCGAGCCAGAGCAGGTTCTATCCGTTCTCCGCTGTGGCGGGGCGGCGGTGTCATCTTCGGGCCAAAACCGAGAGACTTTGAAGTCAAAATGAACAAAAAGGAACGCCGTCTCGCTTTGCGGACAGCATTCCAAAGTCGCACCGAAGACATCATTGTGGTTGAAGAATTTGCAGAGCAATTTCCGAGACCCAAAAGCAAAGAATTGCTGAGTGCGATCGCCCGCTGGGGCATCGAACCCGATACAAAAGTTCTGTTAATCTTGCCAGAACCGCAACCAAACGTCTACTTATCAGGACGCAACATCGAATTAGTAAACGTCATCTTGGCAACATCCCTGAATGTTTACGACGTTCTCGCGGCTGACAAAATTATCGTCACATCTACAGCCATAGCTAAAATTCAGGAGATTTACGGTGAGTAAAATCGACCCCCGCGACTACGCAGATTTGATCCAGCGTCCGATTCTCACCGAGAAAGCTACCCGAATGATGGAATTAAATCAATTCACATTCGACGTAGCCCCCAAAGCGACCAAGCCTCAAATCAAAGCTGCAATCGAAGAACTATTTAAGGTCAAAGTCATCGGCGTCAACACCCAAAACCCGCCGCGCAAAAAGCGTCGAGTTGGCAAATTCGTCGGCTTTAAACCTTGTTACAAGCGAGCAACCGTAACTCTGACCGACGGAGACTCGATCCGCAAACTCCTATTCCCAGAAGTCTAGACGATTTTGGATTTTAGATTTTAGATTTTAGATTTTAAATTGCGGTTAACTGGTGAAAATTCTCGAACCAGAAGACTCGTAAGTTAACCAAAGATCGCCAATCTTCAACCTAAAATCTAAAATCGATAAACGTCAAATCCAAAATCCAAAATCCAAAATCTAAAATAGATCGATTATGGGCATCCGTTCTTACCGACCTTATACCTCCAGCACCCGAGAACAAACCGTCTCGGACTTCGCTGAAATTACCAGATCAGAGCCAGAAAAGTCTCTAACCAGCAACAAGCACACCAAACAAGGCCGCAACAACCGAGGCGTCATCACCTGTCGCCACCGGGGAGGCGGTCACAAACGGCTTTATAGAGACATTGACTTCCGCCGCGACAAACACAGCATTCCCGCTACCGTCAAGGCGATCGAATATGACCCCAATCGCAACGCCCGCATCGCCCTCCTGTTCTACAAAGACGGCGAAAAACGGTACATCCTGCACCCGCTCAACTTAAACGTCGGTACAGTAATTGTCTCAGGCCCAGACGCGCCGATCGAAATCGGTAACGCCCTCCCCCTGAAGAACATTCCCCTCGGTACCAGCATCCACAACGTCGAGCTAGTACCCGGAAAAGGCGGACAAATCGTTCGCTCCGCCGGCTCCAGCGCTCAGCTAATGGCAAAAGAAGGTAGCTACGTCACCCTCAAACTGCCATCCGGCGAACAGCGCAAAGTCCGCGCCGACTGCTACGCCACCATCGGTCAAGTCGGCAACACCGACGCCAGAAACATCAGCCTGGGTAAAGCCGGCCGCACCCGCTGGAAAGGTCGCAGACCCACCGTTCGCGGTAGCGTCATGAACCCGGTAGACCACCCGCACGGCGGTGGCGAAGGCAGAGCTCCTATTGGGCGTCCGGGGCCTGTCACTCCTTGGGGTAAACCAGCATTGGGTGCAAAAACTCGACGCAAAAACAAGCGCAGCGACGCTTTAATAGTCCGGCGTCGCCGCAAAGCTTCCAAGCGCGGCAAGGGCGGCAGACAAAGCTAGTCATCAGTCAGCAGTCTTCAGTGCTTAGTTATTAACTGCTAACTAATGACTGAGGACTGATGACCAATGACTGCTTAATTCTGACTAATGACTCCTGAATTACTAAAAAAATCATGTCTCGATCGCTAAAAAAAGGGCCTTTTGTCGCAGATGCTCTGATGACAAAAATCGAAAAACTCAACGCCGCCGGCCAAAAACAAGTAATTAAAACTTGGTCGCGCTCTTCCACAATCCTGCCCCAAATGGTAGGTCACACGATCGCCGTTCACAACGGCAGACAGCACGTACCCGTCTACCTCACCGACCAAATGGTAGGTCACAAACTTGGAGAATTTTCCCCCACTCGCACCTTTAGAGGTCACGCGAAAAGTGGTGATAAAAAGGCGAAAAGATAGCCGAATTAGGTGACAGGTAATAGGTAGTCGGAAAAAAAAAATTACCAATTACCAATTACCTTTTGCCCAATTACCAATTACCAATTACCGAAATCGAAATGGCTATAGATACCACATCCGAAATTAAGGCGATCGCCCGTTACATCAGAACATCCCCCTTCAAAGTGCGCCGAGTCCTCGACCAAATTCGTGGCAAAAGCTATCAAGAAGCGCTGATTTTACTCGAATTCATGCCCTACCGCGCCTGCGAACCAATCGTCAAAGTTTTGCGATCGGCAGTAGCCAACGCCGAACACAACGCAGGATTGGATAAATCCAAGCTAGTAGTGTCTCAAGCTTACGCAGACCAAGGCCCAGTCCTCAAACGCTTTAGACCCCGCGCTCAAGGTCGCGCCTACCAAATTCGGAAGCCAACCTGTCACATTACCGTAGTAGTAGCTCCGCTCCTAGAAAACTAAACCAGGGAAAAACGTAATAGGTAATAAACAGCTTAAAGTTGAAAAAAATGGGTAATCACAAATTACCAATTACCAATTACCAATTACCAATTACCAATTAACTCATCAACTATTATGGGCCAAAAAATACATCCAATTGGTTTTCGCCTCGGCATTACCCAAGAGCACCGCTCTCGCTGGTTTGCTGATCCCAAAAACTATCCAGAACTCTTGCAAGAAGACTATAAAATTCGCAAGTACGTTCGTAAAACCCTCAGCAATGCTGGGATTTCCTCGGTCAGAATTGAGCGGAAAGCCGATCAAATCGACCTAGAAGTCTTCACCGCCAGACCAGGCGTTGTCGTAGGCCGCGGCGGAGCAGGCATCGAAACCTTGCGCGTCGGTTTGCAGCAGCAACTCGGTAGCAACCGCCAAATCCGCATCAACGTCGTCGAAGTTCAGCGAGTAGACGCCGATGCCACACTGATCGCGGAATACATCGCTCAGCAACTAGAACGGCGCGTATCCTTCCGCCGAGTAGTCCGCCAAGCAATCACCCGCGCCCAAAAAGTCGGCATCCAAGGCATCAAAATTCAAGTCAGCGGACGCCTCAACGGCGCAGAAATCGCCCGTACCGAATGGACGCGCGAAGGAAGAGTCCCCTTGCACACGCTGCGGGCTGACATCGACTACTCCTACTGCACTGCTCAAACCATCTACGGTATTCTGGGCATTAAAGTTTGGGTTTTCAAAGGCGAAATTATTCCCGGACAGGAACAAGAGGCTGCACCAAATGCAGCAGTGCCCCGCACCAAACAAAAGCGCCGTCGCCAGAACTTTGAAGATCGATCGAACGAAGGCTAGCTAATTGTTAACTGTTAGTTGTCACTTGTTAATTGTCAGTTGTTCCAAACCAATTAGCAATTAGCAATCACCAATTACCAATTACCAATTACCAATTACCCAACTCCCTTTCGCCATGTTAAGCCCTAAAAGAACCAAATTCCGCAAACAACAGCGCGGGCGAATGAGCGGTGTTGCCACCCGCGGCAACACAGTTAGCTTTGGCGACTTCGCGCTCCAAGCAGTCGAACCCGCCTGGATTACTTCCCGCCAAATAGAAGCCGGACGGCGCGCCATGACCCGTTATATCCGCCGGGGCGGCAAAATCTGGATTCGCATTTTTCCCGACAAACCAGTCACCCAGCGCGCAGCAGAAACCCGGATGGGTTCTGGTAAAGGCTCACCAGAGTTTTGGGTTGCCGTGGTCAAACCGGGCCGGGTAATGTTTGAAATTGGCGGCGTAAGTGAAGAAACTGCCCGCGAAGCAATGCGTTTGGCATCTTTCAAATTACCAATTAAAACCAAGTTCATCACTCGCGAAGAAGACCAGTCATAGCGAAGAGCGAAGGTAGAATTAGGTCTGTATTAATCAGCATTTTAAACGGCTACAGCATTTTAAAATCTGGCTTTCATAACTTTTCTTTCCTTCGACCTTCAGCCAAGCGAGACAATTCTGTCTTCTGTCATACCGCTCGCTAACGAGAAAGCACACAATTATGTCTTTGACCAAGATTAAAGAAGCTAGAGAATTAAGCGATGCTGCAGTAGCAGAGCAAATTTTAGCCGTCAAGCGCCAACTAATGGAATTGCGGCTCCAGCAAGCTACCGGCCGCATGGAAAAGCCTCACCTGTTCAAGCACGCCAAACACCGCCTAGCTCAATTGATGACAGTTGAACGCGAGCGCCAAATCGTTGCTGAGAAAGAAGCAGCAGCAAAATCAGCCGCAGCTAAACAGGTAGCACAGCCTGCTGCAACCGCAGCAGTCAGCCAAGAGTCAGAAGCAGCCGAGCCGACGATCGCACAGTAGCTAAAAACAAGTCAATTGCACAACAAAAATAGGTAGCTATGGCAATTAAAGAACGAGTTGGCGTAGTAGTCAGCGACAAGATGGATAAAACCGTCGTGGTAGCAATCGAAAACCGCTCCTCCCACACCAAATACGGCAAAATCGTAGTCCGCACCAAGCGCTACAAAGCTCATGACGAAGAAAATCAGTGCAAATCGGGCGATCGCGTTCGCATCACTGAAACTAGACCACTGAGCAAAACCAAACGTTGGACGGTTGCTGAGATTTTCGGGACAAAAAACGGCTAACAGTTAATTGCGATCTCGCGATCGCCCGATCGGTACTTGATTAATCAATTAGCCGTCAACAGTCAACAGTTAACAGTCAACAATCACCATGATTCAACCCCAGACATACCTCAATGTCGCCGACAATAGCGGAGCCCGCAAACTGATGTGCATCCGCGTATTGGGAGGCGGCAACCGTCGCTACGGCGGAGTCGGCGATGTTATCATTGCCGTCGTCAAAGACGCCATCCCCAATATGGCCGTCAAAAAATCAGATGTCGTTCGGGCCGTCGTTGTCAGAACCCGCAAAGGTTTGCGCCGCGACAGTGGCATGAGCATTCGTTTTGACGATAACGCCGCCGTTATTATCAACGTAGACGGCAACCCCAAAGGCACGCGCGTCTTCGGCCCCGTCGCCCGCGAACTGCGCGACAAAAACTTTACTAAAATCGTTTCCTTAGCCCCGGAGGTACTTTAAAATGTACGGAAAAAAGGGTAAACCAACTAGCGAGCCGCAGCGCTACAGAATGCACGTCAAAGCAGGCGACACCGTGCAAATAATTACTGGCAAAGAGAAAGGAAAAGTCGGAGAAATCTTAAAGACATATCCTAAAGTCAGCAAAGTAATTGTTAAAGGTGTAAACATCAGAACCAAGCACGTCAAGCCCCAGCAAGAGGGAGAGTCCGGGAAAATACTCACGTTTGAGGCTCCCATTCACAGCTCCAATGTCATGCACTATTCCGAAAAAGAAAAAATAGCTAGCCGCGTTTGCTATACATTTAGCGAAGATGGCCGGAAACTGCGACAGCTCAAAAAAACTGGAGAAATCATCGATAATTAGTCATTAGTCATTAGTCATTAGTCATTAGTCATTAGTCATTAGACAAATGCTTTCCTGACAACAGTCAACGGACAACAGTCAACGGACAACTGACAACGGACAACTGACAACAGTCAACTGACAACTAATAATTCCCTGACCAAGCCCAGGGACAGTTAACGAAACACAAAAACTATGCCGGACAAACTCAAGGTTCTTTATCAAGGAAAAATCGTTCCCACACTGATGGATCAGTTTAAATATACTAATATCCATCAGGTCCCCAAACTCGTCAAAGTCACAGTGAACCGCGGTTTGGGAGAAGCATCTCAAAACGCTAAGGCACTGGATTCGTCGATCAACGAAATTGGCATCATCACCGGTCAAAAACCAGTGGTGACGCGGGCGAAAAAAGCGATCGCAGGCTTCAAAATCCGCAAAGGAGTACCCGTCGGCGTTATGGTGACGCTGCGCGGCGATCGGATGTACGATTTTCTCGATCGGCTGATCAACCTCGCACTCCCCCGAATCCGTGACTTCCGCGGCATCAGCCCCAAAAGCTTCGACGGGCGCGGCAACTACAGCTTGGGTCTGAGAGAACAGCTAATTTTTCCAGAAATAGAATATGACCGCATCGATCAAATTCGAGGCATGGACATTTCAATTATCACCACAGCAAACACCGACGAAGAAGGACGCGCCTTGCTTAAAGAAATGGGAATGCCGTTCCGGGACAACTAAGCACTAGAGTAAGAAGCAAAAGATGGCAGCTAACGATACCATAGCAGATATGTTGACGCGCATTCGCAATTCTTGCATGGCGCGCCACCAAACAACGCAAATTCCAGCTACAAAAATGACCCGCAGCATCGCCCAAGTCCTCAAAAGTGAAGGCTTCATCGGCGAATTTGAAGAAGCAGAAGCAGAAGGGGTCAAGCGACATTTAGTGCTTTCTCTAAAGTACAAAGGTAAAACTCGCAAGCCCATTATCACGGCACTTAAGCGAGTCAGCAAACCAGGACTGCGCGTTTACTCGAACCGTAAAGAATTGCCCAGAGTGTTAGGCGGAATTGGCATAGCCATTATTTCTACCTCCAGCGGCATTATGACCGATCGAGAAGCTCGACGCCAAGGTTTGGGCGGTGAAGTGCTTTGTTATGTTTGGTAGTCATTAGTCATTAGTCATTAGTCACTGGTCGTTGGCAACAGACTCAAAAATCAATCACTAAGGACTAATAACTAAGCACTAATAATCAAGGACTAATAACTAAAAACAAAGGACAAAAAACTATGTCGCGAATTGGCAAGCGTCCGATTAGCATCCCCACGAAAGTCACCGTCACCCTAGACGGTCAAAAAGTAGCCGTCAAAGGCCCTAAAGGTGAACTTTCCCGAGTTATCCCAGCCGAAATCCTCATGGGAATTGAAGGCGAGACTTTACTCGTTACCCGCAGAGACGAATCTCGCGTCGCCAGACAACTGCACGGCTTGTGCCGCACCCTAGTCGCCAACATGGTCGAAGGTGTATCTCAAGGTTTTCAGCGGCGTCTCGAAATTATCGGCACAGGTTATCGGGCACAGGTTCAAGGACGGAACCTGATTTTAAACGTCGGTTACAGCAAACCCGTTGAAATGCCCCCTCCAGAAGGCATCACAATGGCAGTTGAAGGCAACACCAACGTCATTGTCTCCGGCATTGACAAAGAACTCGTAGGCAATACAGCAGCCCGCATCCGTGCGGTGCGTCCGCCCGAAGTCTACAAGGGAAAAGGCATTCGCTACAGTGGCGAAGTTGTCCGTCGCAAAGCTGGTAAAACAGGCAAAACAGGTAAGAAGTAACCGTCAGTAACCCAGGTCTAAAGACACGCTCGCTTGTAGGGGCAATTCCCGCAAGCCATACTGACCAGCCTAAGACTTTCGATGTCTACGTTTTTGGAGTCACGACACCGGGAGAATGCGTAGCTAGTTCCCTGCTCTGTCATTTGCAACTAAACAGTCTTAAGGTCACTGAGATAGTGTTGCAAGTCTAAAAAGCTCTTAAAACATTGGCGAAGCTAACATCACCCCGCAAGGGAGGCTCCGAGGAGCAAATCCGAAGTGTCATTTCTCTCTCAGGTCTAAAGACTCGCTCGTTTCCCATTTACCGAGTATTTATATGAAGCTTACTCGCAAAGAATCAGTCCAGCGCAGACACCGCCGGGTGCGGCGCAAGGTGTTCGGCACCTCCGAACGTCCCAGACTAGCGGTATTTCGCTCAGATCAGCACATCTACGCTCAAGTAATCGACGACACGGCACAGCACACTTTGGCTGCTGCGTCAACCCTCGATCCCGAATTGAAGTCAGCTCTCAGTTCTGGCGGCAACTGCTCCGCGAGCGTGCAAGTCGGTCAGTTGATTGCCAAACGCTGTTCCAGCGCTGGCATAGTCAAAGTCGTATTCGATCGGGGGGGCAACCTCTATCACGGTCGTGTCAAAGCCCTCGCAGAAGCAGCTCGCGAAGCCGGGTTAGACTTTTAGAGGGGGTAATGGGTAGCGGGTAATGAGTAATTAAAAAGTAAAAAGTCAAAAGTTGAAAGTTAAAAGGCAAAATCCAGATTTCTTCTATTTTTACTTTTTACTCAAACAATTACCACTTGCCGATCGCCTTTCACCAATTACTAATTCCCACAGGACAAAACTATGGCAGAACAAAAAGAACAGCGCAACAAGAAAAAAAGCAGCAGCAACAACAAAGGGCGCGAAAAAGAATCCGAATGGCAAGAACGGGTTGTTCAGATTCGGCGCGTTACCAAAGTAGTCAAAGGTGGTAAAAAACTCAGCTTCCGCGCCATAGTCATTATCGGCAACGAACGCGGTCAAGTTGGAGTAGGAGTCGGCAAAGCTAGCGACGTAATCGGTGCCGTTAAAAAAGGCGTCGCTGACGGCAAAAAGCACCTAATTGAAGTCCCCCTCACCAAATCTAACTCCATCCCTCACCCCATCAACGGTGACGGTGGCGGAGCTAAAGTCATGATGCGGCCGGCCGCTCCGGGAACCGGGGTAATTGCAGGGGGAGCAGTGCGAACTGTTCTCGAACTCGCAGGAGTCCGCAATATCTTAGCCAAACAGCTAGGTTCTGGAAATCCCTTAAACAACGCCCGAGCCGCAGTCAATGCCCTCTCCACCCTCCGCACCTTGTCCGAAGTTGCTCAAGAGCGCGGAATTCCAGTAGAAAATCTCTACGGTTAGGGCACGCGAGAACGGGAAACTGTAAGTTTTGAGTGTTAAGTGCTTGCGGTGAAAATAAAAAAATCCGCAACTCAAAACTCACGCACTCAAAACTACTGCGTACCCCCTCTCTAAATACCAATTACCAATTACCAATTACTAAAACTATGAGATTGCAAGACGCCCGACCCAAAGCAGGCTCCCAAAAGCGCCCCCGACGCTTGGGCAGAGGTATTTCTGCCGGTCAAGGCGCGAGCTCCGGCAAAGGGATGCGCGGTCAAAAATCTAGAGCCGGTAGCGGCACTAGACCCGGTTTTGAAGGAGGTCAAAATCCTCTCTACCGCCGTCTCCCCAAGTTGAAAAGCTTCCCTCTAGTGAACCGGAAAGAGTACACTACCATTAATGTAAGTAAATTAGCATCGCTGCCAGCAAACACCGAAGTTACTCTCACCTCTTTGATCCAAGCCAAAATTGTCACCACAGACGATGGGCCGCTGAAAATCTTAGGAGATGGTGAACTGAATGTACCTTTGCAAGTGCGCGCCTCGGCTTTTACCGCAGGTGCTCGCACAAAAATTGAAGCTGCAGGCGGAAGTTGCGAATTAGTTGCGTGAAGATTTGAGGTTTGAGAGTATGTCCAAATCTCAAATCCTCTCTTCTTGCTATCAGAAAATGATTTAGTCGAAAATCCCAAATCTAAAATCCCAAATCGTAACTATGGACGTTAGTAGAGAGAAAGCGCCAACTGCACAAGAGACGTTCATGCAGATGGCTCAAGCTGCTGGTTTACGAGGCCGCATCCTCGTAACCATTGGCTTACTGATTTTAGTACGCCTGGGTGTCCACTTGCCAGTCCCCGGCATCGATCGAGTCGCCTTTGCCCAAAACGTCGAAAATAGCCCTTTAATTGGCTTTTTGGATTTGTTCTCAGGAGGTGGCTTGTCAGCTTTGGGGATTTTCGCGCTGGGGATTTTGCCCTACATTAATGCTTCAATTATTGTGCAACTTCTAACGGCGGCTCTGCCAAGCTTAGAAGAGTTGCAGAAAAATGAAGGAGAAGCAGGGCGGCGCAAGATTTCTCAAATTACTCGCTACGTTTCTTTGGGCTGGGCAATTTTGCAAAGTATTGGCATTGCGATTTGGGTCAGCCCTTTTGCTCAATCTCCATCGCCTTTATTCATAGCACAAACTGCTTTGGCTCTGACAGCCGGCTCCATGTTTGTGATGTGGATATCGGAAGTGGTGACGGAGCGAGGTATCGGGAACGGAGCCTCGCTGCTGATTTTTATCAATATTGTCTCGGTATTGCCGCGCTCTTTGGGACAAACTTTTGAATTGGCTCAAAGTGGGGACACGCAAGTTGTCGGCCGTGTAGTCGTTCTGCTGCTGGTCTTTTTGGTGACGATTGTCGGGATTGTTTTTGTTCAGGAAGGTACTCGCCGCATTCCGATTATTTCGGCCCGCCGCCAAGTCGGCCGCAAAGTTTATCGGGAGAGCCGGAGTTATCTGCCCCTGCGCTTGAATCAAGGCGGAGTGATGCCGATTATTTTTGCATCTTCGGTGTTGATTGTGCCTTCTTTCCTCGCTCAGTCTCTCAATAACCCGTTTTTGGTTCAAGTTGCTAATGTTTTGAGTCCGAACGGGCCGACGCCTTGGGCTTACGCGCTGTTTTATCTGACTTTGATTCTGTTCTTCAGCTATTTCTACGCTTCGTTGATTGTCAACCCCGTAGATATGTCTCAGAACTTGAAAAAAATGGGCGCCAGCATTCCTGGAATTCGTCCGGGTCAGAAAACGAGTGATTATGTGGAGAAGGTTTTGAACCGTTTGACTTTCTTGGGAGCGATTTTTCTCGGTCTGGTGGCCATTGTACCAACTGCTGTAGAAAGCGCGATCGGCGTGCAAACTTTTAGAGGTTTTGGCGCAACTTCCCTACTGATTCTAGTAGGTGTGGCGATCGAAACTGCTAAGCAAATTCAAACTTACGTCATCTCCCAACGATATGAAGGAATGGTGAAGTAATCGCAATGCAATTTATTTTCATGGGGCCTCCAGGGGCGGGAAAGGGAACTCAGGCTCAGATATTAGGCGCTCTCTGGAAAATACCCCACATTTCTACGGGCGAAATCCTGCGCGCCTGCGTGGTGGCGAAAACTGCCTTGGGTCTAAAGGCGCAAGCTTACATGGACAGGGGTGAGTTGGTTCCCGACCAATTGCTGATGGATATCGTGCAGGAACGCTTGAATGAACCGGACGCTAATGCGGGCTGGATTCTTGACGGCTTTCCCCGCACAGTCGCCCAGGCAACTTTTTTAGACAAACTGCTGCTGGAGCTTAGCGGTGCCGAGGGGAGTACACCCAACCCAAAATCGGGTCTCAAAGCTGTTAATCTTGACGTGCCTGACGACATTTTGGTGTCTCGCCTGCTGTCGCGGGGCCGGCAGGATGACAATGAGGAGACGATCCGCCGCAGGTTGCAAGTTTATCGCGAACAAACTGAGCCTTTGATTGATTTTTACAGCGGCCGCCAACAGTTAGTTGCGGTTGATGGCGATCGAGCAATGGAATTAGTCACCGCAGAACTGCAACAATCTCTCTCGATCGACTCTTGAACCCTCTCAATACAGCTTGTTACTCACAAGCTTTTGCTAAGATATGTTAACTAGGAGCTTTTTGTGCTATCAGGTTTTGTGAGGGTTGCTAGAGACCGGATTGAACTCGATACTAATTGCCACAACTTTACTCAAGTAAAGCTAAAGCGATCCGTTGGTTGAGTCAAGAAGTCGAACGAGGCGCCCTAATTATTGCCCCCCGTTCCCGTTGGACTCCTACCAGTAAATAGGTTTTGAGGCTCACGCCGGGACACTCCTAGTTAATCAAATGTAGAGTTGAGGTAAATACCAAATTGTCTAAGCAAGATTTAATTGAAATGGAAGGGACAGTGACGGAATCCCTGCCCAATGCGATGTTTCGCGTTGACCTAGATAATGGGTTTAACGTGCTAGCTCACATTTCCGGCAAGATCCGCCGCAACTACATCAAAATTCTGCCTGGCGATCGCGTCAAAGTCGAATTGACTCCCTACGACTTGACCAAAGGCAGGATTACTTATCGCCTTCGGAAAAAATAGGCTTAGATAAAACTTTCTAAAAACTAATTCTAAGTTTAATTAGAGAGAATTTGGTAAAAAGCTTCAAATTTATGCTATAATGCTACGTTTGTAGTGTTGCCGAGAAGGGCGTCAACAACCCACCGGTGTACCGGGTTAAGTCATTGCTACGCCGTAAAAGTATCGCTCGCCAACATTTTTGTTTTGTGCAGGCGAACTTTACCCCAGCAATGGGAGTGGGTGCAAGCGGGCTCCTTCATGAAACAACCCGCACTTTATACAATTTAATCGAGGAGAGGTCTACACCTTGCCCAGCCTCTCCTCCCACCGCTCTACGGGCAGTCCCAGCGTGCCTGTTCTCCGGTAGAGCGGGGTTCTCCAGGCAGGAAGAAAGATGAAAGTTCGAGCATCTGTCAAAAAAATTTGTGAGAAATGTCGCGTCATCCGCCGTCGCGGTCGAGTGATGGTGATATGCACTAACCCGAAACACAAACAACGCCAAGGTTAGAAAAAAAGAAGATTGGGCACTGCACCCAGGTGCATCCTAATTGAACATTGTAGCCAAACAGGAAAACTAGGGAGACAAAAAGTGTGGCACGGATTGCCGGGGTAGACCTTCCACGCGATAAGCGCGTCGAAATAGGTCTGACATACATTTACGGAATAGGCTTGTCGCGGGCCCAAAAAATTATCGCTGCAACAGGCGTAAATCCTGACACTCGCGTCAAGGATTTAACAGAGGCCGACGTGACAGCTCTGCGGGCTCATGTAGAAACAACATACCAAATCGAAGGAGACCTCCGGCGCTGGGAGTCAATGAACATCAAGCGCCTGATGGACATCGGAACTTATCGCGGTCGGCGTCACCGTTTGGGTCTGCCGGTGCGGGGACAACGAACCCGTACCAACGCCAGAACCCGTCGTGGCGTCCGCCGAACAGTTGCGGGCAAGAAAAAGGCTCCTTCCAAGAAGTAACATCTTTTTGGGAAAAATACGCTGGGGGCTGCTGGCTCCTAGCGCTTCGGGACATTAGTTGAGAGAAACGTTAAAGAGACTAATATGGCGCGACCACAAACAGGCAAGAAATCTGGTGCAAAAAAGCAGAAACGGAATGTACCCAATGGGGTAGGCTACATCCAGTCTACCTTTAACAACACGATTGTAACTATTACCGACCTCAACGGCGAAGTGATATCCTGGGCATCCGCAGGTTCCAGCGGTTTTAAAGGAGCTAAGAAGGGCACTCCCTTTGCGGCTCAAACAGCAGCAGAAAGTGCTGCCCGCAGAGCCAATGACCAAGGAATGCGCCAAATAGAAGTAATGGTGAGCGGACCCGGAGCAGGTCGAGAAACTGCTATTCGGGCGCTGCAAGGGGCGGGACTGGAAATTACCCTGATTAGAGATGTTACCCCAATTCCTCACAACGGCTGTCGCCCTCCCAAGCGGCGTAGAGTCTAAAACGATTTGAGATTTTAGATTTTAGATTTTGGATAATGGCTAACTGCTTAAAGTCAAAAACTAATGCTTCTAACTGTTGCCCCGTCCATCCAAAATCCGAAATCCATTCAGGGGTATGCTCTGCAATCTAAAATCAAAAATCAAAAATCCACAGTGGAAAAGGGAGGTCACTCCGTGGCGCAGTTTCAAATTGAATGTATAGAGTCTAACACTGACAAAGACCGGAGTCAGTACGGAAAATTCGTCCTGGAACCGCTCGATCGCGGTCAGGGAACAACTGTTGGGAATGCGCTTCGGCGAGTTCTGCTGTCAAATTTGGAAGGAACAGCAGTAACTTCAGTCCGAATCGCGGGCGTCAATCACGAGTTTGCCACGATCGAAGGGGTACGTGAGGATGTTCTAGAAATTCTCCTGAACATGAAAGAGGTCGTCCTCAAAACTCATTCTCAGCAGCCGCAAATCGGCAGGTTGCGGATTGAGGGGCCTGTAACAGTAACGGCCGATCGATTCGATTTGCCCTCAGAGGTGGAATTGATCGATCGATCCCAGTACATTGCAACTCTCTCCCCAGGCTCAGTTCTGGAAATGGAATTCAGAATTGAAAAAGGCATCGGATACCGAGCAGTAGACCGCAGTCGCGATGATGGATCGGCTTTGGATTTTCTCCAAATTGACGCCATCTTTATGCCGATTCGCAGAGTCAACTACAGCGTTGAAGATGCTAGGGTAGGCGGCACGGTCGAGAAAGACCGGCTGATTATGGAAATCTGGACTGATGGCAGCGTGACGCCTCAAGAAGCTTTGAGTCAATCTGCCCACATCCTGGTAGATTTATTTGCACCTCTCAAAGACATCACCCAAGATTCTCTCAAACCAGAGTATCCCGGTGAAGCCGATCCTACTAGCCAAATTCCGATCGAAGAATTGCAGTTGTCCGTCCGGGCTTACAACTGTCTCAAGCGGGCTCAGATCAACTCAGTCGCAGACTTATTGGATTATACCCAAGAAGACTTGCTCGAGATCAAGAATTTCGGGCAGAAGTCCGCAGAAGAAGTGATTGAAGCTTTACAAAAACGCTTGGGCATTACCTTGCCACAGGAAAAATCAGCTAAAAGTTAATCAACGGGTAACGGGTAAAAAAGTTCTGAATTTTAAGTAGGTGAGTTTTTAAGTTAAAGAATTCACCCCCCTAGATCGCGGACTATCCCGGCGCCCAATTACCAATTACCAATTACCAACTGCTATGCGTCACCGCTGTCGCGTTCCCCAACTCAGCAAACCGGCTGACCAGCGCCGCGCCCTACTGCGCTCGCTGACCACCGAATTAATCCGCCACGGTAAAATCACTACCACTCTCGCCCGCGCCAAAGCGCTGCGTTCAGAGGCGGACAGGATGATTACCCTGGCAAAAGATGGCTCCTTGGCCGCTCGCCGCCAAGCTATGGGCTATATCTACGATAAACAGTTAGTACACGCCTTGTTTGAGGCGGCACAAGAACGGTACGGCTCGCGCAACGGGGGCTACACCCGCGTAGTACGAACAGTCCCCCGTCAAGGAGACAATTCCGAAATGGCGATCGTTGAACTGGTTTAATTCAATTTTGGGTTGGAGATTTGTGATTTATGACTGACAATCCAAAATCCCCAATCGAAAATCCCCAATCGATACAGCGCGTTGCTCTAGTAATCCAATACCTCGGCACTAACTTTCACGGTTGGCAGCGACAGCCGAACCAGCGTACAGTACAAGAAGAAATTGAAACAGCAATATCGACTGTTCTGGAACGCCCGGTAACGCTGCACGCTGCTGGGAGAACGGATGCGGGAGTTCACGCTGCTGCTCAAGTAGCCCATTTTGATGCCCACGGCCCAATTCCGGCTCACCGTTGGGCAAGCGTTCTCAACTCTCGACTGGCAAAAGATATTTTAATTCGAGCTTCGGCAAAGGTGGAACCTACCTGGCACGCTCGGTTCTCAGCCAGTTGGCGGCGCTATCGCTACACCCTTTATACAGACCCGACCCCTAATTTGTTTGTGCGTCCTTTTGCTTGGCACTGCTATCACGCTCCTGTGGATGAATCTTTGATTCAGACAGCTTTGACACCGCTCATCGGGCGGCATCACCTGGCTGCTTTCCACCGCGCGGGTTCTGCCCGCCCCCATTCCTGGGTGGACGTACAAGCGGCAGAGTGTCAGCGTTCTGGGCCTCTTATCTATATTGAGGTTCAGGCGAGCGGGTTTCTGTACGGGATGATGCGGCTGCTGGTGGGGTTGCTGGTGCAGGTGGGTCGCGGGGAAAGGCCGATCGACAATTTCACCGATATCTGGGTCAACGAACGCCGAGAAATGGTAAAATATGCCGCTCCCGCTCAAGGCTTGTGCCTGCTGCGGGTTGGCTATTCAGAATTTCCCTTTCCCCCAGAGGTCTGGTACGACACCCAGCCAAAATTAGTCATTAGTCATTAGTCATTAGTCATTAGTCATTAGTCATTAGGTAACTACTAATAAAAAACTAAGGACAACTAACAATTAAAAACTGACAACTGACAACTGACAACTGACAACTAACAACAGTTAACAGTTAATAGACAACTAACAACAAACAATGAACAAAACTTACGTCCCTACTCAAGACTCCCTAGAGCACAAGTGGTACGTGGTCGATGCCGCCGACCAGCGGCTGGGCCGTCTGGCAACTGAAGTTGCCATGTACCTCCGGGGGAAACACAAACCGACTTACACTCCTTCTATGGATACCGGCGACTTCGTAATTGTCATCAATGCTGACAAAATCGCTGTTACTGGCAAAAAACGCACCCAGAAAATCTACCGCCGCCATTCTGGAAGACCGGGCGGCATGAAAACAGAAACTTTTGCCAAATTGCAAGCACGTTTGCCCGAAAGAATTGTCGAAGAAGCTATACGGGGAATGCTGCCTCACACATCTCTGGGCAGACAACTGTTTACTAAACTGAAGGTGTACGCTGGCCCCAACCACCCGCACCAAGCTCAAAAACCAGAAGAATTAATTGTTCACACGATTCCGGGAGGAAATGAGTAATGCAAGCAACAGATACATCGGGTCGCGCTGTGTACTGGGGTACCGGCCGCCGCAAATGTTCCGTAGCGCGGGTGCGCTTGGTTCCCGGCACTGGCATACTGACTGTCAATGGTAAAGAGGGGGATTTGTACCTGCAATTCAATCCTACTTATTTGGCTCTCGCTAAGGCCCCTCTGGAAACTTTGGGTCTGGAAAATGAGTACGACATTTTGGTAAAAGTCGAAGGCGGTGGCTTGACAGGTCAGGCTGACTCGATTCGCTTGGGTGTCGCTAGAGCACTTTGTCAATTAGACCCGGACAACCGCAAGCCTCTGAAGACTGAGGGCTATTTGACTCGCGACCCGCGGGCCAAAGAACGGAAAAAGTATGGTTTGCGGAAAGCTCGCAAAGCTCCTCAATACTCGAAGCGGTAATCGAGGGAAGAAGGAAGAAGGAAGAAGGAAGAAGGACGAAGGAAAAGGCAAAAATTATCTATCCAGATTATATCTGCCTTTTTTGGAAGTTTATTTCCCATTCCTGATTCCTGGTTGCAATAGATATAAGGCAAAATTCGTGCTGTTGTTGGTGTACAAGTCCTGCGGCAGCTAAAATGGTTGTAAAGTCAAAAATTAGAGAGTAAAAAACAATGGCAAAAGAAGGCATTCACCCTGAGTGGTATCCCGAATCTCAGGTTTATTGCAACGGGGAACTTGTGATGACTGTGGGTTCCACTAGACCAAAGCTTCAAGTTGATGTCTGGTCGGGAAATCATCCTTTCTATACTGGCACTCAGAAGATTATTGATACTGAAGGTCGTGTGGAGCGCTTTATGCGGAAATACGGCATGACCGAGGTAGAAATGCCGAAGGCAGATGCTTCCTCTGGACCGCTGAAAATGGAAGACCCGAAAGCAGATGCTTCTAAGGCAGCAGCTAAAGGCAAAAAGAAGAAGTAGCCGGATTGTCATTTGTCCGCAGTTTGTTGAGAGTAGTTCTTTCTACTGGCAACTTACCGCCCTTGGATTTTAGATTTTAGATTGAAGACTTGCTACGGCTGGCAGTTGAGTTCGATCGAGTTGAGTTCGATCGACATTCTATCCTAACTGCTCTTGAGTTCTAAAATCTAAAATCTAAAATCTAAAATCTAAAATCGATCCGCCCTCGGATTGGAGAGTTTAGATTGAAGACTTCGCTATGCAGGCAGTTGAGTTCTATCGAGATTCTATCCCGACTGTTCTTCAAATCTAAAATCTAAGATCTAAAATCTAAAATCTAAAATCGATTGACAAAGGACAACTGACAATGGCTGAATCTTATTTGCTGGATAAATTGAAGTCGGTAGAGCAAACTTTTAATGAGTTGACTCGCCGCATGGCTGACCCGGATGTGGCTAGGGACAATCAAGAGTTTCAACGGGTAGCGAAAGCTCGATCGTCCTTGGAGGAAGTGGTCGATACTTTTGCTTTGTGGAAAACCACTCAGGAAGATTTGGTGGGCGCGCGACAGGTTCTCAAGGAAGCCGCGGGCGATCGAGATATGCAAGAAATGGCTGGGCTGGAAGTTCAGGAACTTGAGGCGAAGCTGGAGAATTTGGAAAGTCGTTTGAAGGTTTTGCTGCTCCCCCGCGACCCGAACGATGACAAGAATATTATGCTGGAAATTCGGGCGGGTACTGGCGGAGATGAGGCTAGTATTTGGGCGGGAGATTTGCTGCGGCTGTATTCGCGCTACGCTCAAACTCAAGGCTGGCAGGTGAAGTTGGTGAGCGAGTCGCTGGCGGAAATGGGCGGCTTTAAAGAGGTGATTCTGGAAGTTACAGGCGACAGCGTTTACAGCAAGCTGAAGTTTGAGGCTGGAGTACACCGGGTGCAGCGAGTGCCTGTGACTGAGGCTGGCGGCCGGGTGCATACTTCGACGGCGACGGTGGCTGTGATGCCGGAGGTTGATGATGTGGAGATTCACATCGATCCGAAGGATATTGAGATGAGCACGGCTCGATCGGGCGGCGCTGGCGGTCAAAACGTGAACAAGGTGGAAACTGCGGCGGATTTGTTTCACAAGCCGACGGGAATTCGGATTTTCTGTACTGAGGAGCGCAGTCAGTTGCAGAATAAGGAGCGGGCGATGCAGATTTTGCGGGCTAAGCTCTATGAGATGAAGTTGCGGGAGCAGCAGGATGAGGTGAAGTCGCGGCGTTTGGCTCAGGTTGGTACTGGTTCGCGATCGGAGAAGATTCGCACTTACAACTATAAGGACAATCGGGCTACCGACCACCGTTTGGGGGAAAATTTCTCGCTCAATAGTGTTTTGGAAGGAGATATTGAGGGGATTATTCAAACTTGCATTTCTCAGGATCAGCAGGAACGTTTGGCTGAGTTGGCTGCTTCTACTAATTGATGGAGTGATGGGGGGCTAGGCGCATTGTTTGCTCAGCCTCAGTTCCCTTGTTACGCGGGAGATCTGGTTGAGTAGGGCTTCCCAAATTGCATCGGCGATCGCTACTGGATATTTGAAATGTTCGAGGTCGTATTGTACAATGACTTCTAGGGGTGCTAGGATTTGCTGGTTTCGACAACTGGCAATTGCTGCGATCGCCTCTTGTTGCCATCTGGCAAATAGTCTGTAGCTGAAAAAGGAACTGCATTTTTGTCCTTTCTTGTTCAGGTAAACGACTATTACTTGATGTTGTTTGGGGTAAACTTTGACTATGCGGTTGACGGGCATTCTCAAGGCTTCGGCTGCTTCTATTTTGGAGATTTGCCAGCGCTGGGGTTTTAGCCAACCGGAGGCTGTAAGGCTTTGACGGGTGCGGCTGGGCTTGTGAGTTTTTAGATTGCGTCTCTTGGTCATTTTTACTTTCCCTGATGTCTGTCTTCGGTTTCAAAGTTCGATCGGGCTGTCCCCTTATGTTGGGTTCCTAGCTCAGAACCATTTGTTTAGCGACCCGTTCGGCGTATCAACACTTAGGTTGTAATTATTAGTTTACTTGCAATGCGCCCCTGTGTCAAGTGTAATTATGAATTGCAAGTGGAAAATTTGGGAGTTGGGAAGTAAACTGAATTATGTGGGATTAAGTAGTGACGGCAGTTGTGAACGCAGAAGCTAAAAAAAAATTGATCGAGATTGTCAAACTAGCTCGCGGTTCCATGAGTCAGCGGGGATTCGGCAAGCTTCTGGGTGTCTCTGCGACTGCGGTTCAGTTGTGGGAAAAAGGTCAGAGCATCCCAGATACAGAAAATTTGGCTCAGATTGCTGTGAGGGCAGGGTTTACACTTGAAGAGTTGCTGGCTCATCTGGAAGGCAAACCCATGCGTGAACCGGTAGATACTAACGATCTGCTGAAAAAAATTCAATGTATACCAATTAGTGAGTTAGCCGTGGTTGGTAGAGCCGTGATGGATAGACTCGCGGCGGCGGCTGAGTCGTCTGGGAAATATAGTTGATGTATCTGTTCGTAAGTAGACTCGTAGATACGATCGCATAGCTTTTAAGTTGTGAACATCCAAAATAGACAAAAACTTAGTGAAATCATCAAAACTGCTCGTGGAACAATGAGTCAGCGAGCGTTTGGTAAGCTTTTAGGCGTTTCTGCGACTGCTGTTCAGCTTTGGGAAAGGGGCGATACGGTTCCAGAGACGGAAAACTTGGGTAAGCTCGCAGCGAGAGCAGGCTATACTCTGGAAGAGTTTCTCAGCATTTTGGATGGCAATCCAGTCTCGCAACCTTCAGAAATTAACGATATTCTCAAAAAAATTCAGTTTTTGCCTCTGAGTCAGGTGGCGCTAATTGCTAAAGCTGTAGCGGATAGATTCGCTGCGTCGGCTGAGGCTGCTGGAGAATGAATATGAAGCAAATTTATCTGTAAACTAGGAGTTGTGGTTATCTCGTGGCTGATACCGTGGACGCAGAAGCTAAGAAAAAACTGAGTGAGGTTGTTAAATTAGCGCGGGGCTCGATGAGTCTGACCGCTTTTGGCAAGCTGTTGGGAGTTTCTGCTGCTTCTGTCTTGTATTGGGAAAAGGGGCAGGTACTTCCAGATACGAAAAATTTGACTCAGATTGCGACAAGAGCAGGCTTTACGATGGAAGAGCTTATGGCTCATCTCGAAGGCAAGCCGGTGCAGGAACCCGTAGATACTAACGATCTGCTTAAGAAAATTCAATGTATGCCACTGAGTGACTTAGCAGTGATTGTTCGAGCTGGTATGGAGCGACTGGCTGCTGCTGTAGCTTCTGGGAAGTATGGTTGATGTAGATAGACCAGTTTTCTTGTAGGTACGATCGAGTAGCTTTTAAGTCGTGAACATCCAAAAGTGTCAAACCGATGTTCAAGCTGCTAATTTTAATTTTTATGGCGCTGCCCGATCGCCGATCGATACAATGATAGATATCCTAAATCTGTGTTGACGATGAACGTTATTCTTGCCATACCAGAAGAGCTGCAAACCTATATTGAGGATCAAATTCAGGCAGGGGCTTATGCCAGTGCGGTAGAGTATTTTCTAGACTTGGTGCAGCAAGATCGCCAGCGAAAACAGGCACAAGCTAAACTAGAAGGTTTGCTGCAAGAGGGTTTAGACTCGGATGGGGAACCCGTTACGGCTGCGTACTGGCAGAATTTGCGGGAATCGGTTTTGGGTGGCGATTCACAACCAGTATGAGCAATCGATTAATCGATACAATAAAGCAATCGATGCAGCAGAATGCTATTAACCTACGGCAAATTCTGTAAATTGGCGCATATAGGGTGCATGGAACCCCAGAACAATATCATCTTTAGCAATACCTAATTCCATTAAATCCAGGGTGATATCGTCTGCCGTTGTGTTGAGTTGTAGCCAGATTTTTTCATCTTTAATATCGAGATGTAAAATCGGGCCGTAGACACGCTTACTTTTGTACCAGCCGACATACACTAATTGGTAATGGTCGCGCTGTGGATCGAACAGAATTTGGAGTTCTAACTCTGAATTGCTAGAAGTTCCAGAACGCATCTGAGCATAGTTGAGTAAGGCTTGCTGCACGGCATTTCGATAACGATCTAGTTTAGCCATTGTCTGATTTCCTCTCTGGTAGGATCGTAGACGATGAGACGGGTTTGACTCCTTTGAATGACGGATTGAATGAAGGGAACAACAAAAAAGTCGTCATAAATGCTGACAGGAACGGCGAGGTAAAGTTTTCGATCGGGATCGGTATCTTCGAGTGCGTAGCGATAGTTAAGACACTGACCCAAGGCAGTATGAAATTCCGAAAGTGTAGAGGCTCCAAGAAAGCTTTTGACCTCAACAGCGATTTTTTGACCCTTGCGCTCGGCATTGACACTCAAGCGGGCTAAAGCCACTGAGATTCTGCTGACAGAATAACTCTAGTTATTACTAAAGTCTAATTCTCGCTACGGTGGCCAAACACCGTCTACCCAGTCGGTCAAGTTTTACACCTAACTTACTGGCTACTTTTCTTAGAATATTGCCCGCGCCATTCAGATCCGCGTTAATTATAGTTCCATTAGCAGAGCGATACAATCCACGTTTAATTCGCTTTCCAGATGCTTTCCATCCAAGCGGTTTTTCACCATACCTGGGTAGGAAGTCTCCATCAAGAAAGCTAGCTTTAGAGCTGTATGCTTCTTCTGTTTCAGTGAACTTAATGCCGTGTAAATTACAAAGTTGCTTTAAGCGATCTTTCAGTTTTCCTAATGGCATCTGAACAAACTTTTGATTGTTCAGTTTGCCCATATCAACATTGGACTTAAACCCTTGGTTCCATCCAATCACTAGATTACCGATACCGTGTTTCAAACAATGGTCAATAATTAACTTTGCAGCTTTGCTGACACCATCGCGCATCTGGTGATTGCGCTTGCGGGTTACGCGGTCTAACCAACTGTCCCAATAACCCGTGGGCTTTCCTTCTTTTCTAGTCGCTACTTTCTTATTCCAAAGTTGATTCATCGCCTTCATGGCGCGAGCATCAACCAAGAAAGAATTTCCAAGCGTGTCAACACAAGCTGCTAAGTTGTCAGCCGTCCCCAAGTCAATTGATAGAGCTTGATTGTAATCCAAATCATGTTGTTTACATTCTACTTCGTAAGACATTTCTAAATAGAAAGCGCCATTCTTAGGGAGAATCGTGAACTCTTTAACCTTTGTGTAGTCAATATTTGACGGCATAGGTAGAAAGAATTCAGAAACCCCAAACCAGCGCCGTACTGTTAAGCCCAGGGAAAATCTCAACTGGTCGCCGACAAGCGCTGGCTTTAATCCACCAGAATTTGGGTAGGCGACTTTAAACAATTTAGAGCCTGTTAAATAGCTCGGAGGCTTGGGTCTAAAGTGCAATTGACCTTTGCTATACAAAGCTTTTAACTCTTTGAAGCTTTTGAACGCCTCCGTAACCGACATCAAAGTTTGTTGCATAGGCGTTGAAGGCAGCGACTTAGCAACCATCGACTTTGCGATTGACGGTTCAAAAGATAAATCAAATTTTCCAGTCAACAGTTTTCCTGTTTTGAAAAGTGTTTGACGAGCGAAGTAAACAGCACTATTGTACAGCTTGCCGGATTGCCGACAAAGATATTGTAATACGGCTTCAATTTCTTTGGTAGGAGACAACAATACTTGCTGCACTCCCATTGTTTTTTTGACTTTAGTCACCTCTTTTTCCCGAAATTTAGTTGATTTATTTAGTTTAGGTGAGTATAGTGGATAAGTCAATCCATAACAACAAAACTTTATGTTGCCAATTCCTGAGTACCAGACTCACAACCACGTCAAATTCCTACTTAATTACCATTTTGTGTTTATCCCAAACGCCGGAAAAAAGTTCTGGTTGGCAGTGTAGCAACTAAGCTGCGTGAAATATTTTTAGCACTTTCAATCGAGAAAGGTTGGGATATTTTAGCTCTGGAAGTAGCGCCAGATCACGTACACTTATTTGTAGCGGTTAAGCCGATGGATACTCCTGCGTTAGTTGTCAAGGCATTCAAGGGACGTTCTAGTCATAATTTAAGGGCTGAATTTCCAGAATTAAAAAAGCTGCCGTCCTTGTGGACGAGCAGCTATTTTGTTAGTACCGCAGGCAATATTAGTAGTGAAGTTGTTAGGAAATACATCGAAGATCCGCATCACTCTGCTAATTAAGAAAGACACTCTTGACTGAAGTCCCCCGAGTCGCTTCCCTCTCAGGGCTGAAGCCACTGAGTTTCCCGCATCCCGTATTAATTCTTATGAGTAACTTCTCTGCTCCAAAGTCAATGTAGAGGTTGCTGAGGCGCTCGATCGGGATTGTAAGTGGATCATCAGTAATTGTCCAGCCATCTTTTTGGAGGGCGACTTTTACGGCTTCATGAAATCGATCTTTGGCAGGCATAGCCACTGAGAACGCTTTACTATTCCTATTTTACCATTGAATCGTGCGGCCCGATCGCCGATCGATACAGAAATACGCCTTAACTAAATGCGATCGCCCTATCCCTGACTCAATATGTCTAAAAACTCTTGGACAATGCGATCGGGTTCTTCTGTGCATCTGTTAGCGTCGCAATAGTGGATGATGCTGATACCGTGAGATGCAAACAGGCGATCGCGCGTTTCATCTTTTTCTGTGTCGGGATGCCATATTTCCAGAATTCCCCATTTGCCTTGGTGAAATATGAGGAAATCTGGTTCTTGGTTTTGTCGGCCTGCGGGTGTGGTGAGGCGGGCTTTGGAGTTGGGGAAGAATAGGGTGTTTGTGCGATCGAGGGCTTCGGCTATTTTTACTTCTTCTTCGCAGCGAAAGCGCAAATCATTCCAGTGATAAATCCGTTCTTCTATGCTCGACAAAATTCCCTGGTTGTGCGCGTCTTCGGCCTTGATAATTTCATCTGATACTGTATTATAATCAGCTAAAATTGCACCGTGTAAATCTGCTGACGAATCAGATTCACTTAAGTTTGCGAATGATAGTCTGGCTCCGCTTAAGTTAGCACCGCTGAGGTTAACTCCAATAACTTGAGTTCGATGTAAAGTCACTTGATTTCGCCGCAAGTATCGCTTAAAAACAGAGCGTAAATTATTTTTTTTTACCTTTTCATCAAAAGCCTCTGAGAGTTGTTTCCAGAGTTTAGCCGCCAGCGCTTTGATGTATTCATCATTATATTGAGAGAGTTGAGAAATTTCCTCATAGGAATGTCTGCCTTCCCAGCATTGTCTGAAGATGAGCTCTTGCACGTCGTTTAAGCCTTCGCCATCGAGGAGAGTTTCTGCGATCGCGATTGCTTCATCAACGGTCATGGCTTAAGTTTCCTTAAAGTATATATTTGGTGAAGTTTTGACAATAATACCATTTTTTTATGATGCTGCATAGAACCCGATCCCCCTAAAGAGGGCGGGCGGGCACGGGGAGTAGGGGTCGCACCGCCCCTACAAGGGGGGGGACAAGATTTTGATCAAAGTCCCCCTTCTTAAGGGGGATTTAGGGGGATCGAGATATGTGCAACGACCCATTAAATTAATATAAGAGGCTATATCTTAGGAATTAAGGCTGATGTTCATTCAACCAATTGGTTAAATCTGAGGCTTCTGAAAAATCCAGCAGCGCCTCTCCTAAATCCTCTAATTCTTCTACGGATAAAGTCTGAATTTGCTCGGTTGTTTCAGGTGCGATCGTACCGATACGTCGAATCAACAGACGACTGAGGAACGACAGCGCCTCATTTTTCCTTCCTTCAAGGAGGCCATCTTCGCGAATTTCTTGGTAAATCACAGAACCGCGCATAGTTTCCTTCCTAAATAGTTGTCTGATTAAGTCTTTTTCAAATCTCAAACCTGCGAGCACTTGGGTGCAAGCGAGTAAATCCGCTTGTTGAGTAGGTTCTTCTATTGTAGCAATCTGAGTAGCTATTTGCTCTAACAAAGTTCGCGGCGAGTTGGTTTGAGATAGTGTTGCGAGTGGGAGCAAGCCGGGGACTGACAGCAGTAAAGCGGGGTCTTGTTCCCAGAGGCGAATAACTCGATATCCGTGTCGGGTGTTCGCGTCTGTGTACTCCGATACAAAAACTTGTTCTGAGGCTGTTTGCTGCAAAAAGATTACTACTTGATTGATGGAACAGGAGTATTGCCGTTTGAGCCTGACGTAGTAGTCTAGCATCCTGAAGGCGATCGGCGGGTCGGAGTAGGGTCTGGTTTCAAATTCCAGATGCAGGATTTGGTTATCTGTTTGCAGGAAAACGAGAGAATCGGCTCGGATGGGCTCTTGAATTAGTTCGGTTTTGAGTACCTGAACGCTGGTGGGTTCGTCAATTGGTAGCAGCCAGCGGACGAAGGCTGCGGGGAATTTTTCGGCTAGATATTTGCAGGTGTTGTCGTAGGCCAAGAAAGTTGGGTTGTGAGAAAGGTTATTTACAAGAGTTTAACTCTAGGAGCATCTATCTGAGAGGAGATTTTTGGGGAATTTGGGGAAAGTCCTTACTTTTTATCACTTTTTATCACTTTTTATCACTGACAAAGATGCGATCGAGTTGATAAAGTATTTCACTAATAGCTCGCGAGCAGTGCTCCATAGGTAGCAATATAGAATAATGAATAAGCGATTAAAACTGATATTTCTAACATCTAGCATTATATGCACAGTGCTTTTTCCTTCGGCAAGCTGGGCGCGGACTGTGTTGCAAGAAATTCAGCAAACAGGAGTTTTAAAAGTTGGGATTAGAAAAGATGCTGTGTTTTTTGGCTATGAAGACGGACAAGGCTGGAAAGGCTATTGTACAACTTTTGCAGGTGCACTAGCAAACAGCCTCAGCCGACAACTAAACAGAAATGTTAATGTAGTGGCAGTCCGTTCTACTATTCAAAATCGCGAGGCGCTCGTGAGAAACGGAAATGTGCATATAGAGTGTGGGCCTAACACAATCAGCAGCGCTAAAGAACAAGTCGAAAATATTAAGTATTCTCAAGCATTTTTTATTACAGGTACACAGTTGCTTGTCAAAAATCAAAATAGAAACGTCAACTTGTCAAATACAAGTATTGGCGTCCTTCAAGGTTCTGCTAATTTAGCAGCAGTTGCCAGAGTATATCCTCGTGCTGAAATAGTACAGTTTACCGAAAGATATTTAGGCATAACAGCAGTATCGAACGGTAAAATTACTGCATTTGCGGGCGATACGGTTCTTTTGGTAGGAGAAGCAGTCAGACAAGGATTGCCTGTAGATACTTTTGCTTTATTGCCCAGCCAACCTCTTTCCTGTGACGTATATGGGATGATACTTCCCGCTAACGATTCTCAGTGGCAAAATTCTGTTAATTCTTTCATTAATAGCAGTGAAGGAAAACAGGCTTGGGGTACTTGGTTTGGAGAATTAGTGCCTTATCTCAAAGCAACTATTGATTATTGCAGTAGATAATCAAACCGTTGGTTGCTTCTATTATTCAATGCTTTGTTAAGTAATTTTTATGAACGAACAAGGAATAATCAAAACCCTAGTATGTGGAGTAATAGTAGCTATTGTAGGATCGTCAATCCATATTTTTCAGAGTGAAATTAAACAATGTATTGGTTGGCAAGCAGGTTTCTGCCCTCTGACTAATGAGATTACATACGAGACTGGTAGTAGATATAAAGGTGATATTTTAAATAGTAAGCCACATGGTAAAGGAGTATGGACTTCTGCCAAGGGTGCTCGCTATGAAGGGGAGTTCAAGGTAGGGAAATTCAATGGTAAAGGCGTGTTTACTTATACCAATGATAGTCATTACGATGGGGAATGGCTCAATGATAAAAAGAATGGTAAAGGGGTATTTACTTATACGAATGGCGATCGCTACGATGGGGAATGGCTCAATAATAAAAGAAATGGTAAAGGCTTGTTAATGTATGCGAATGGCGATCGCCTAGAAGGTGAGTGGAAAAATAATAGTTATATCAAGGGTGTGTATATTTATAAGAATGGCGATCGCTATGAGGGAGACTGGAGCAATGACGGAACAAAGCGCAATGGCAAAGGGACTTTGACCTATGCTGATGGTCGGCGTTATGTAGGTGAGTTTCGTGACAACGAAATCAATGGTAAAGGAAATATGACTTACCCTAAAAACAATGAGACACAAAGTTATGACGGTGAGTGGAAAAATGGCAACTATAACGGTGTAGGTACTATTATTTGGTCTAATGGCGATCGTTATTCCGGGAATTGGCTTTATGGAAAATATTATGGCTATGGAATATACACATGGGCTAATGGCAATCGCTTTGAAGGGCAGTGGCAGAATGACAAGGCCAACGGTTTAGGAATAATTATATATTCTGATGGCACTCGTAAATCAGGAAATTGGAAAAATGGTGAGTTAATTTCATCACCTAGCCCTTCACCAAGTCCCTGATAGTAAAAAACACGCCCTTGAATTACGATCGCCCCTTCACTCCTAAAAGCGCTCGCACCTCATCACCCTCACCTTTCTACAACCTTCTCCCATCGCCTGCTTTAAAGGTTTTTGAAGCGCGATCGCCCTTAACAAATAATAAAAAGCCCGATCGCTCAATCGTCCCTTAAAGCCGACAGTGTTAAGGAATGAAAATCCGACCAACTCCTATATAGTTTTCGATGTAAAGTACAAGCTCAATCAAGCGATCGACACATTGCTCCCGATAGTCACGCTCAGCCACTCGATCGATGTTTCCGAGAGTAACAACAGGTAGCGAAGTTGGTGAACTTTCTTCACGAATAACTTGCTCTAACGAATCTGTTCCTTTCATACTGCGATTTGCTGTCAGCAGAATCATCTGGTTGTCTTGAGCAAATCGCCAAACTATTCGATCGCTACTATTAATTGGTAACTGAACTTCTTCAAAAATCACGAAGCGAATCGATAGTAAATCAAGCCAACCTCCGGCAGTTATGCTGCCAAAAAGCATGAGAGCTTGCCCCTCAATATTATGGTCAATTATAAAAATCATCAGCTTGATACAGCAAGTCTAGCTTTTCGTGCCTGAAGTTTTGCCCAAGCTGCCTCTCGATCGGGCTTTGGCGGCATTCCTGCAATCTGAGCGAGTCGATCGCGATTGCGATCTTCCCAATACTGCCGGATTTCTTCTGCCTGTTGCAAAACTATTTGATACTCTGCCTCTACTTCAGTACGATTTGCTTCAATATAGGACATTGCTGCGTTGAATTGTTCGTCGGTTATGTAAAACTGATTGTGGATTAGCTTGGGTGGATAGCCAGCGCAGATGTAATCCATGAGTTGATAAAGTGTAATCCGCGTACCTGCGATCGTGAGTCCGCGCTCGGTGCGAATAATGGTTGATTTTCCGCTTGATACCGAAGTCATAGTTGTAACCTTTAAGCGATTATCTTCATTTTACCTTACTGTATCGACTCATAAATTCTCGCCCTCCAATTCAAATCCCTTCCACTCCATCATACTTTCAAAGATTCTCGCTGCTGCTCCCTAGTAGGCACGACCTAAGCAGTATAAGGTCTAACATCAGGCGGTTGAAGCCCCAAAACAATTGATTTAGCCGGAACTCCCGCTGCAACTAACTCCTCAGCAATCAGGCGATCCGTATTATTTGCTTGAATCCACACCTGACCGTCAATAATATCAATATGAATCACGCAATGGTGAATGCGCTACTCATTAAACCAACCTATATTTATTAACATATAACGGTCATTTTCCAAATCAAAAATTATTTCATTTTGGGTTCTACTGTCAAAAACGGGAATCTCAGCGTATTCAGTAAGGAGCTGCTTAACAAGTTTGCGATAATTATTTAAGCTATCCATTGTACTATTTCCTCTATTTTTTGGTTGAAAACAACCAAATTTAGACGGTTATTATCTAGCAATATCTGACCCAAATTTTCTCCTTCACAAAGCTCTGTAAAAGCATTTAGTGGAATTGCCAGATACAGTTGTCTTTCTGATTCCGTCCGTTTTAAGATGTCATAGTAAAGAGTATATTGACCCAAAGCTTGCTCTAAATCTGCAATTCTAGACTCTCCGATCAAACTTTTAACTTCAACGGCTATCTTGCGATCGTTGTTCTTAGCAACTAATAGCTGTTCGGCACCAAGATCGATAGGTTTCTCTTCGCCCAAGCCAAGGTATACGGATCGTGGGTAATTGTCCAGCCAGCCTTAATGAGAGCCTGTTTGACAACTTGATGATAAATGTCTCTTGCTGGCACGATCGCTCTCTTTTGCGATCGAGGTTGACACTGACTATTATTTATAATGTGCAGAAGTCTCAACCATTATTCGAGAAATTCAATCTGAAACAACACGATCGCCCGTTAGCGAAGCCCTCGAAGAGGATCGCCCTACCCAAATAGTCCTGCACCCACGTCGAGGCCAGAAACCGGGTTTATTCGTAGATTTCTAGTTGAGAATATGCGATTTTTCATAGAAACCCGGTTTCTTCGCGTAAGTCCCACCAAATCAAAAATATTGCCACTGTCTAAATATAATTAAAATTTGTTAAGATTAACTCGACCTCAGCGCCGGCATCCCATCCGCCGCTAAACCTGCCCTTCCCCAGTCCCTACAACAATGCTGCGACTCGAACACATCAGTAAAATTTACCCCACAGGCGTCGTACTCAAAGATGTCACCTGGGAAGTCAAACCGGGCGATCGCATCGGCTTAGTCGGCGTTAACGGTGCCGGTAAATCCACCCAACTCAAAATCATCGCCGGCGAAATAGAACCCACCGCAGGCGAAGTCATTCGCCCCGCCAGCCTCCACATCGCCTACCTCTCCCAAGAATTTGAAGTCGATCCAACTCGCACCGTCAAAGAAGAATTTTGGCGCGCCTTCAGCGAAGCCAACGAAGTCCACGAATCCCTGATGCAAGTCCATCGAGACTTGGAAAACTCCTCCCCTGAAAATCTCGACGAACTGATCCACAAAATGGATCGGCTGCAACGGCAATTTGAAGGCTTAAACGGCTACGGTTTAGAAGCCCAAATCGAGAAAATTCTGCCCGAAATCGGATTTGAACCCGAAGATGGCGATCGATTAGTCAGCGCCTTCAGCGGCGGCTGGCAAATGCGGATGAGTTTGGGCAAAATTCTCCTCCAAAAACCCGACATCCTGCTGTTAGACGAACCTACCAACCACCTCGACTTAGAAACGATCGAATGGCTGGAAGTATACCTCAAAGGGCTGACAACCCCAATGGTAATCGTATCCCATGACCGAGAATTTCTCGATCGGCTCTGCACCCAAATCGTCGAAACCGAACGCGGCGTTTCCAGCACCTACCTCGGCAACTACTCCTCCTACCTGCTGCAAAAAGCAGAAGCCAGAGAAGCCCAACTCAGCGCCTACGAAAGCCAGCAAAAAGAACTCGAAAAACAGCAAGCATTCGTAGAAAAATTCCGCGCCAGCGCCACTCGCAGCACCCAAGCCAAAAGCCGCGAGAAACAGTTAGACAAAATCGAACGCATCGAAGCCCCCACCGGCGGATTAAAAACTTTGCATTTCCGCTTTCCCCCCGCACCCCGCAGCGGCCGCGAAGTAGCAATAATTGAAGATTTGGTGCACACCTACGGCGAAAAAATCCTATTTTTGGGAGCCGACTTATTAATTGAAAGGGGCGATCGTATAGCCTTTCTAGGTCCCAACGGCGCGGGCAAATCCACCCTGCTACGACTGATTATGGGTTTAGAAAAGCCTTCTGAAGGTACGGTAAAATTGGGAGGCCACAACGTCATCCCCGGTTACTTTGAACAGAATCAGGCAGAAGCCTTAGATTTGAATAAAAGCGTGATCGAAACCATTCACGACGAAGTACCCGACTGGAAAAATGAAGAAGTTCGGACTTTGTTGGGGCGGTTCTTGTTTACCGGCGAAACAGTATTCAAACAGGTTGGCGCTTTAAGCGGCGGCGAAAAAGCCCGCCTAGCTTTGGCAAAAATGCTGTTGACTCCCGTGAATTTGCTGATTTTGGACGAACCGACAAATCACCTCGACATTCCGGCGAAAGAGATGATGGAAGAAGCGATTCAGAATTATGACGGTACCGTAATTATCGTTTCGCACGATCGCTATTTCATCTCCCAAGTCGCCAACAAAATAGTCGAAATCCGGGATGGAGAGTTTCGCCCTTATTTGGGAGATTACCACTACTATCTCGATAAAATAGCCGAAGAAAAAGAGCTAGCAAAAATCGCCAAACTTGAAGCTGAAAAAGCGGCTAAAAAAGCTGAAAAAGAAGCGAAGAAAAAAGCAACAGCTAAGCAAAAATAAAGCGGCAACGGTCGTAGATAAACCTTACATCTGCGTTCATCTGCGTTCATCTGCGGTGAGAAATAAAAAATCCCTATTTCTCACCGCATATTCTATTAATAATCTGATTCGCCTGCGACTCATAACTCCCACCAAACAAATTAAAATGATTCAAAATGTGATATAGATTATATAAAGTTTTGCGCTGCTCGTAGCCTCCATCCAACGGCAAAACCTGATTGTATCCTCGATAAAACTGCGGCGCAAACCCGCCAAATAACTCCGTCATCGCGATATCAACTTCTCTATCTCCCAAATAAGTTGCTGGGTCAAAAATGACCGGTTCCCCCGCAGATGTCACCCCCGCATTTCCCCCCCACAAATCCCCGTGAACTAGCGAGGGTTGAGGTTCATAACCTGCTAACAACTCAGGAATCATCTCTAATAAACGTTCCCCTTGCGGAAAATGACCGCCCCGACGCCTAGCCAATTTTAACTGATAACCAATCCGATGTTCTGCCCAAAATTCTGCCCAATTGGCCGTCCAATTATTAATTTGCACAGTTGAGCCGATCGTATTATTAACACTCCAACCAAAACGTCTCTTCAGCAAGGCAGAATCAAGCTCTTCTCCCCCCCAAGTGTAGGGGCGGTGCCCCCGTGCCCGCCCTGAGCTGGGGGGGGTGTATTTGTGCATTTCGGCGAGTTTTCGCCCCATTTCTTCCCAAGCTCGATCGCCCCCGCGACTTCCCAAATCCAGCCATTCCAGCACAATATAAGCGGAATTCCCCTCAGTTCCCCAGCAAATCGGCTCAGGTACTCGAATCGTCTGGGTTTCCCGCATTTGCTGCAAACCCAGCGCTTCTGCTTCAAACATCGCGACTTGGGAAGCTTGATTGATTTTCACGAAGTAAGTGCGGGAACTGCTGCTGATAGAATAGCCTTGATTGATGCAGCCACCGCTGACGGAACGGCGATTGGCGATCGAAAATGTTTCTCCGGCTGTTTCACAGATGTGCGCGGCAATTTTCTCCCACATAGCATGAAATCGTGTTTAGTGCGATCGTAATTAGTTTAACAGCTAGAGTAACAAATATCGCAAATCAAGCTTTGGTAAATTATCCAGCACTTTGATTTAAAACTGCCTCAATTTGCCTTTCTATTTCTTGAAGTTCCCGACGTTTTTCAGCCAGCCAAACTTTTTGGACCTCGCATTCTGCTTGATTTTGGCGATCGCGCTTTTCCTGCTGTTCTAATAAATTTTCCCACAGCGACATTGCTTGTGCGATAGCACCGCTACTCGTCTCAACTCTTTCTTCAAATACTGCAATAATTCTTTCGTGTATCTTATCAAAAATCGACTGCGAAGATTCGTCGAACTTCTTAAACCCTAACTCAAAGACTTTTTGCTTAATCTGAACATGAATTCCATCAACATCTAGCCATCCGAACCCAAATGAGCCACCCGCAGCACTCGCTAATCCCCCTAAAATTACTGGAATAATACCAAGTCCTGTAAACGCCAGCAATATAGCCGCGACGGCTCCACCAAGACCTAAACCACCCAAAAAACCTCCAGCACCTCCAATATCTGAGTCGATTGAGGGAGCGATATCTAGTCCACCGATACCAATTCTATCCAACTTTTCTGCTATTCCTAAGTTCTTGAATTGAGTAACAAGGCTAGTGCTAAGTCGCCGATCGAATTCTTGAAACTCTTGTCGGATTGCATAAATCTCTTCTTTAATTTTTAATTCTAAATTTTCTATTTTTTGTTTTACTATAAACTGCAATTTTTGCTCGATCCAGATATCAATTTCTTGTGTTAGTTCCAACACAAATTGATTAGCATAATTTAGAATTAATTTGTCTTGGCTCAAAATATGATTATGCTCCGAAGTCCATTTATTACTTTTTGTAGCGAGGCGCTCGCCCAATCCTTCCGCCCATTCATTCCAAGATTCAATAGCTTCTCCTACAGCTTCCTCCCTCAGTTCATTAGCTAAAATTCTAATCTTAACATCGCGGCCGCTTGCTTCCGCCATTTGTTCAAAAATCTTCGCCTTATCTCCTTGAGAAACTGTCAAATTTCCTTCTAACATTTCCCTATATTGACTCAATTCATCGCAGCCAGTATTAATAATTTGCTTAATTCCGGCGGCAGATTGCTGAAGAGCGATCGCCCCCCGTTCAACTGTCAAAAACTCTTCCATAGATTTAGTAAAATCCTGAAAAGATTTCACATACTCATTTTCCGTTCCGTCCAAAATTGCCTCAAGTGCAGATTGAGCCGAAATAAAATGAATCCGGTTTTCACCCACAATAAAATTGTGATTTTTAACAAACCTTTCTACCTTTTCTCTTACCTGCTTTCCGCTTCCTTCCCGGCGCAGCAAATCGGCAAAATTAACTAAAACAAAAATATTTCTCGCAGCTTCATTATCTTTACCCTGATTCAACTCTTTTTTCAAGTACAACAGGAGTTCTCGCTCTTTTTCTGTCAAAGCATTTTGAGCGTGAGTCAAAAAAATCACCGCATCAGTTGTTTTGAGAACCTGTTCGGTGACTAACGTGCGTTCCGCTTGTTCGTTCAATCCGGGAGTATCAATAATTTCTACACCATTGGTACACAATTCGAGATTCGGATGCTCGAAAATGATTTCTTTGATTTCGGAATTGACAATTTCATCTCCAACAGAACCTAAAGCAGCTTCCTCAGAAATCGATGCTTTATCTTTATATTGCTCAGGTGAAATCTCCTCTTCGCGTCCATCGTTGTATTTGCAAATTACCCGCTGATGTAGCCCGTGTTTCAAAACCGTTACCGTACCGCTACAGGGAATATCCCGCACGGGTTGAATTTCTTCGCCCAGCAAAGCATTGAGTAAAGTTGATTTGCCTTTACTAAACTCGCCGACAACAGCCACGCGGAAACATTGAGATTGCAATTTACGAGATATCTTTGTTACTTCTTCTGTTAAATTAGGAGATAGCACGTTGCGATCGCTTCCATCTCGCAGGGTTAAACCTAGTTTTCCACAAACAGCATCCAGTTGTTGCCGATACTCCTGAAAATTTTTCAACTCCTGATAGGACGAGACTGAATTTTTGTGATTTTTTTGCTGTTTCGGTTTGGCTGGCAAATGTTGGATAATGTGACTAGCAGCACGGACAAACATAGAATCGAGAGATTGAAATTGTGCTGGAGCGAGTAACGAGTGGACTTCTGCTAAAGTTGCTGTATCGCTGATTGCTTGATTGCTAAAACTCGCTTCCAAAACAGTCAAAAATCGCCCAGCAATTCCGAGTCTGTTGGCGATGTTTTGCAAATACTGTTTTTCGCGATCGTCTATTGTCCCATCTGCCGCCGACATTTGATACCCAAAACTAATCAGCAGTAGTTTTTCCTCCTCAGAAAAACACGCTGTCAGCGCCAGCAACGCCGTCACTTTATTGTAAACTTGCCGGTCTTGCACGCTCTTAACCATCGGCATTACCAATGGGCGCAAACTGTTGTTAGCGGGGATAAGTTCCGTAAAAGTTGTCCGCAATCGCTGCTTTTCCTCAGCACTTACCGTACCGTCGGCATGAATGACTCCCAACAATACCGTCACTAGCGCCGCCAGAAAAAGCAGAGGCGGAGTAATATCCTCTTTTCGTAGTTTTTGCCCAGTCAGCAGCGAAACAAGCTCAACCGTTTGCGGACTAATTAGCGAAGTGTCCATTTGCAGGGCGTAGTGATAATTTTTTTTTATTTAAACTATCATAATATATTAGTTATTCTGTGGTTTGCTACCAGGGTAAAAATTGATGATGAACTTTGTATTTCCCGCAGCGGTACAGGCTGCGATCGAGGCTGGCAAGTACGCACAAGTGTTTACATCTGCTGGAGTGCCGATCGGCATGGCGAGAGATGCAGCGACGGGACAGTTTGCGGCCCATGCCGTCGGCGCGGCCCTCAACAATAGCCCTCTCTCCCCCTTAGTCTCTCCCATGCAGCTTGTTATGGGCGGCTTGCAGATGCAGCAAATGCACATGGGCTTTCAAGCCGTCCAAGCCAGTTTGGGCGTGCTGCAAGCGACAACAGCCGTCATTGGTGTTGGAACTTTCGCCGGGGTAGCCTTGTCGGCGGTGAATTTGCACCAGACATTGAAACTAAAAAAAGCAGTTGAAAAGCTGGAAGTTAAAGTAGAAAACGGTTTCATCAATTTAGAACAACTTTTGAAAGGCCAAGGTGCGGAAATTAAGCAATTAATTTCCGAAGTTGTTGCAGATATAAAATTTGAGAACCACCGTTTAGTCTTAGTGCAGGCTTACGGGTTATTTAATCAAGCAATTCAACGAATGCGATCGGCTTTGCGACTGGAAGATATCAACCGCCGCAATGCTGAAATTGATGCGGCGCGGGGGATGTTGTTTGAAGCTTTAGCCGATTACAGAAACCCGCATTTGTTGGCAGAAACCTGTGCGGCGGGACAGTTGCGCCGATTAGAGTGCGGTTGGGCGATCGAGCAAAGTATTATCGGCACGTATCAGGTGCAGAATGAATTTGGTGCTGCGGGCGATCGGATTTCTCAACTGCAACAAAAAATCCGTCAAGACGGCCTCGGTATTATAGACTGTTGTGACTCAGACGAAGAGCTTGACTTTCTTTTTCCTGAAATTACGCGAATTCACAATCACGATTTAGCCGCATTAGACATTTGGCTTCATCAGATTGAATGGATTAAATCTTTGCCGCCAAGTGAGTTAAAGCAGTTGCAAAGTGCTGATTTTAATAAATCTGACTCGGCTGTTAAGGTGGAGAAAAACTCAGCCGCAACAGCTTTAGCAATCCCAGACGAACAGTTATTTTATGAAAATTTGCGGCCGAAGTCTCATTTTTATGCGCTTCGCACTCAACTGGAATGGATGCTCGATCGGCAGCGACGTGAAAATTATGAAGATTATATCATTAAGCAAGGGCAAATAACGGGTCATAAAAGTTTAGTAGCGTCGAATTTGGAAAAAGCCTCTGATTTTGCTGTTGCTAATCTCTTTTACTACTTCAGAGTCCGAGATGAATCGGAAGAGGAATTAGAATTAGATGCCGATCGAACTACAACTGATACCGCTACTCCTACCGTTGTTGCAGAATCTTCCCCAAGCCATAAGGTTAAGCAACAAATTTATGAAAAAGTCAAAGCCGTTGTTGCCAAGCAACTAGAAGTTGATGCAAGTGAAGTCACCATCAACGCTAATTTTGCCAATAATTTAGGAGCCGATTCTCTCGATGCAGTAGAGCTAATCATGGCGATCGAGGAGGAATTCGACATTGAAATTCCCGATGAAGCTGCGGAGAACATAGAAACGGTTCAACAGGCTGTTGATTACATTTACAAAAAAGTTGCTGTTTAAAAAGCAAAGACAGTAACCAAGTTCAAATTCCTGAAACAGAAAAAAGCACTAGAAAGACTTAAAGGTTTAATGTAATACCAACTCAGAAGAGCGATCGGTGTAGGTACACAGCACTGCCGTTTCCCTACCAAGAACTCAGGCACAGCGGAAAACAAATTCTGTACGAGCCATGTCATTTTTAGTACAACAATAATCAAAGAAAATGAAGTCTAAATCAGTTACACAAATCAGCGGTCTTCCCGGTCAATTAGTCGGTGCAGTTCCACTCCGAACCAGTGGAACTGGAACTCTTAAAATTATTGGGGACACCTTACAAGGAAATTTCACTTCATTTTTTGGCTTAGAAATCAAAGAAATTGTCATTCCCATTCAAAATGTCAAAGCAGTTGAAATTGGGGAAGGCTGTACTTGGTGGCTGCTCGGACTCGGAATTTTAACCCTCGGTTTCTTCTTCATTGGTATTATATTTATTGTGTTGGCTTTTGTTGTAAAACAGCGTTATATTGTCATTTATACAAGTAGAAATAATCTGATTCTGTTTTGTGCAAAAAATGATAAAATCAACCAGTTTCGGAACGAAATTATAGAAGCTTGTCGTCCTAAACTGAGCTATATTTCCCGACCCTCTCAGTCTCCACCAGCACCACCTTCTTTAGCCAAAGTGATTGATACTTAGCTAAATTTACCAGGGCGATTGCTATTTCTACCAAAGTGCGATCGGCTCTTCTCTTGAAGAAAGCACGAAGCGCGGTTAGAACAAAAAAGTTAGGGACATACAGTTTAAGGAGTAAAAATCTAATGCAACTAATTTTGGCAGAATTTTGTGGACGCTGGGGCTGTTCTTGGTGGGAGAACATTATCACCATCATCTTGGTTAGTCTGAAGGGTAAGGGTGCTGTACTATTGCTGGGATTATTGCTGATGTCGATATTTTTGGTCGTTCTAATATTGCTAGTAGGCTTGATAACAGCTTTTGAATTTATTGCTAGTTTTGGGAGAGACAAACAACAACCCCAAAACCCAAACAATTCTCATGAACAGGATCAAAGCATTTTATCAGCAGGAGCTAAGTTTGTCGGTCGTAGAGGAGCTAAATATTTGGGTCGTAAATTGAGAGAAGTAAACAAACATGAAGATATGAACAATCAAGATTAGTCTCAGCAAAGAGATAAACATAACAACAACCCAGATCGGTATCCTTTCTCTATTTTTTGTTTAATCATCTCAACAAACAAGGCCCTTTTCTTGATATCAGAAAGAGGCTTTATCTTATTATAAAATCCCAGGCATCGATCTATTTTCTCAGGCAGTGACCCGCCAAATATCTTCGCCACATGGGGATTTAACAACCGAGTTGAGGATGGAATCGGATTGGTGGCAGTGCGTCTGTGTAGAGACCGAAAAACTAGAAGGGTAAAAAACCCTGAAGACTGCAGAGAAATAAGTCATCATCATCACCATGTAGAAAGAGAGGTCAAGCCCTCGG
>NZ_JAUBTT010000172.1:0-9043 GCF_036705125.1 Microcoleus sp. B7-D4 | reverse complement strand
TCAAATCACCACAAAGGTTTGGCTTTGAATCGATCGCCGTGCAGCTATCGCCACAACTACCTAAAAACTAGGGCTGGAGTGTCAAGGGGCTTAATTTTACCCGATCTTCAACTGTGCCTCCCAATCAATACCACTGATGCGATGTTAGCCAAGTGTCTCAAAAGGCTTGGTTTTACCCGATCTCCAACTGTGCCGATTGCTCATACTATTGTGGCGGCTTTTGCTTTGACTACAAAATTTACTGGCTTACCTTCGTAACGGTTAGAGCATTCTGGCCGCCCAAAAATACTGAGGCACTTCGCTTTTTTGTACTAAAGTGCGGTAGCACTGCATTCAATCTCGCAAACAAACTGAACTGCAACTCAAGAAGAGAAAAACGCTACCGCCATTGTTCAGATACATTAATATGCAATAGCTGAATGGCTAATAACGAGGCCGCTATTTTTTAGGCAACCTTAACATTCTATTCGATTAGTTCTGCTTGCTCGATATTGAAAGTACAGCTTGCTATAAATGCTACAGTTAGTAGCTTGCCTCTGCTACAATTACTTGAATTGGGAGTGCAGAGTTTGCTGTTAAATTATTAAATTGATATTAAGTGTACCGTCACGGTAAAAAACCTCAAAATTAACTTTTTGAGACTGGCTTTTCATGAGTTTTTTTGCATAAATTTGAGTTTTTGTGAGTTTTCATGAGTAAAACTATGCAAGCTCAGCTTGAACTATTAGCTGAAGTCGAAGCAGTATTTGCAGCAAAAAACTCACAAAAACTCACAAAAGCTCAAATTTATGCAAGCTGGGAAACCAAGGAAAAAAGCAGAGATGAGCGATAGCAAGCAATGTTTTTGTGATCGCAAACCTAACTTTTACGTGCAGAAAGAGAAATAATGCACCCTCCTTTTACGGAAGCCTAACCGTAAGGTCGGGTTTAATACTTTTTTAAGCTTTAATGACAATTGTAACTATTTGTACTACAATTCAAGCTGAATATTCTATAGCTCTAAGAAATTAGAGGGAGAAAATGCTTCAAAAGCAATTCAACGAACTCATCACTTATTCAAGTGCGATCGCACCTAAACAAACTATTTTATACAAATAAATAAAATTATAGTCAGTCTCTACGTTAATAAACTGTCTAAATAGCCCTCTCCAATTGGGGGATATAAATTCACCTGAATAGCGCTTGTAGATTACAGTTATTAACTTGTATCTTGGCTCATAGTGTGATTCCTGATTAAAAGCTATGAAAACTTTACTGAAAGCAAGACCCAGAGAACGGCTATCAAACCATATCCACATTCGCCTAACTGACTCGGATTATAGCCAAATTCAAACATTAGCGAACCAAGTAAATTTGAGTATGAGCGACTTCATCCGTCGTGCAGCTTTGAAAAGAGCCATGCCACGCCCTCTAACTGTATTTGACTTGAAAGCCTATCAAGTTTTATGCCAAATTAATGCCCAACTTAGAGTTGCCGGAAACAACCTCAATCAGATTGCTAAAGCTTGCAATAGTGCTGTGGTATTAGGAGAACCCGTTACTGTCAATAGAGGACTCTTAGAAAGCGTACAGCACCTTATTCAACAAAACCAAACTGCAATTAAAACAATAGTTGCCAACCTCACCAAATCTACAGTCCGCTAATTTTTAACCAGCCTGAGCAATTGATGTAATAAACCTACTGCGAAACGGTTATGATTGGCAAACAAATCAAAGGTACAGGCTGGAGGGGATGTCTGAACTATGTACTCGGCAAAAAAGGTGCTTACTTAATTGGCGGTACTATGTGCGGACAGACTCCTGAAGAACTGGCTGCTGAATTTGCGATCGCCCGACAACTAAGACCTAACCTGAAAGTAGCAGTTTTTCACGCCACTTTATCTGTCGATAGCACCGAAAAATTAGAAGATTCTGAAGAAAATGACCAACGCTGGCTGGCAATCGCAGCCAACTACATGAAAGCGATGGAATTTGACAACAACCAGTATGCAGTTGTCAAGCACAACGATACAAACCATGACCACATTCACATTGTCGCCAGTCGCATTCGCCTAGATGGAAGTATCGTTGACGATAGCTGGGATTATTACAGAAGCCAAGAAGTAATCCGCCAGTTAGAAAGAGACTACAATTTAGAAGCTGTTACACCTAGTTGGGAAATAGATAAGCGAGCTCCGACTACAGGAGAACACAGATATTTACAAAGCAAGGGAAACAAGAGCGTTAGGGTACAATTGCAAGACCTAATTGATGAAGTTACTCAAGACAAGCCAACTATGCCAGAATTTGTTGAGCGGTTGCAGCAACAAGCCGTAGAGGTGCAAGTCGGATTGACTCGAACTGGAATCGGCTTCAGTAAAGGCATTTCTTACAATTTAGATGGAGTCGCTTTAAGTGGCACTCAGTTGGGTAAAGCCTACACTTTTTCTGGATTGCAGAAGCATCGAGGCGTTAGCTATGACAAAGGGCGAGATAACGCCCTAATTGAGGCTTTAATGCAGCCACAACACTTAGCTATCGCCCCCAGCGAGGCAGAGGAAAATGAGTTAGAGTCGTCACAATCTGAGCTAGAAATAACCGCACCTGCAATTCCTGCAACAGCAAATGAGTTAGAGATGTCACAATCAGAGCTAGCAGCAATCGCACCTGCAACTTCTGCAACAGCAAATGAGTTAGAGTCGTCACAATCCGAGTTAGCAGCAACCGCGCCTGCAACTCCGGCAACAGCAAATGAGTTAGAGTTACAACTGTCAATCCTGCCTGAAAGGAATGAAACTCAGTGGCAAAAAGTGCGATCGCATCTAGCAGTCGAGTACAGTTTACCTTTAGAATTGCTTAATTTATTGCACTCTCATTCTTGGCTGTATGCCGGCTCAGAAAAGGCTATCTTCACGGCACGGACGCTTGACGGGGAAGCCCGGTTCGCTTTTGTTCTCGATGAAAGAGGCAACTTTACTACAACCCATCCCCTGTCATCTGAAGCTGCTTTCTGGGTAGCCACTACTGGAGAAATTGAGCGAGCTGTGATTGCCTGTAACCCAATCGAAGCCCTTTCACTTTTGCTTATTGAACAGGATAACTCTACAACAGCACCAGCCACAGTTTACCTAGGAATTGAACGAACTTCACAACTACCTATACAATTCTTACAAGAACTCGATAGCGTTATTATAGCGCTCGCCGAAAATTCTCAGCTCGCTCGAAATGCGATCTCGCTGCTACCGAATGCAGAACTTGTCAATCCACAGTCAAGTTGGAATGATATCTGGATACAATTAATTGAGCAAGAACAGCAAACTCCTAAACAAAATAACCAACAGTATAAACAGCGCATCCAAGATATAGAACTGGATTAGCTTTTACAGCTTTAAAAATTGATACGACTTACGCAACTGAGGAATTTTTAGACTATCTGTGGCGTAAGGTGCACTATTGCGATCGCCCTTAAGAGTTCGTCATTTCTGGAACAAAATCACTCATTTATGTGCAGTTTTACCTAAGTTCTTTACCAGTAGATGCCCAGCTAAATAGTTGGGCTATTCGTCAACATTGAGGCATTGAAAACCAAGTGCATTGGAGTTTATATGTGACTTTTAATGAATATAAATCCCGCATTCGGTCGTTCAACAGTCCTCAAAATTTGGCTTTTCTAAGACGAATGGCACTTAATGCCATCAATCAAGAAACGCCTCTCCGACGTAGTTTGCGACAAAAAAAGAACCGAGCGACGATGAATGATGACTATATGATGCAGATTCAAAGAGTGCTTGTGTCAAGCCTGATTGAGATGCTCTTACCCTAGACTCACTTACTCACGCTTGTGCTCTGTTGAAGTCGAAACGGCCAATATCCAACTTTCGACTCCTAGCTATCTTTGTGACTGATAAAGCTATGGTCGATGTTGGATTTGCTGGCATCAACCCGACCTACAAGCAAAAGCGATCGGCTCTCATGGCGAGTTAAGTCCAAGCTCGATGCTCGCTGTTGGACGAACGATCGTCCAACAGCGAGCATCAACATCTTTACTGGCTGCGAGATTAAAAACAGGAGGGCAAGGCGCGATCGCGTTGGGCGTTACCAGCCAATACCCAACTGCACCAACGGGCTTGCGTCGTGCCCGGCGATGCTCCATCGTAACCAAGGCTTTCCTGTACACCAACTGGCTCGCTCTTGGCTTCAATATCGACTCAAAGAGCGAGCGTACAGCGGGCGTCAAAATCCAAACAGCGAGCAAGTCAAACTTTCTCCTCTTAGCTGCCCAGAGTGAGCGTGAGCTAACTCCAAATTGCAGCTATTCTCATAGCAGTCTTGCAAAAACCATAAAAACCATAAATTGATCATTTTTACCCCCTTCTTACGTCTATTTGACATGGCTTGCTATGCGACTACCGTACTTATTACGAGGATTTAGCAGGATTCAAGAGGTGTCGGAGTACAGAAAATCACGCCAAAAGCAACAATTCTTTACAAAAACTCATAAGCATTTATACTTAAAATGAGGCTAAAAGTACGAAATAGGAGGTGTAATGAGTAAAAAATGTGCTGTTTTTTCCTCTTTTTTCCTCCCAATTTTTAGCTAATTTTTTTGGCTCAGTTATATCGATTTTCCTGCATTAGTTTGGTCAAAGTGCACTCGGATTGATAGAGTCAATGGGGAGCTTGCGTCAAAGCGGCTTGCAGGTTTATTCGGACATTCGATTGACATCCTCCCACCACTGATTCGGAATACTGAGTCCATGCTGCATCACCGATCGATTTGCAAGAGTGTCTATTCTTGACCATATTACGAACCATCAAGTCCTCATACGCCACCAAATCGGTTAGGGTCGAGGGGAGTATTACTACTCCACCCCTCCCATCCGAAACCGTGCTTGCGACTGTCGGGCAAGAGAGCATACGTCACCGTATCTCCTCCCCTCAGAACCGTACTTGCTACTCGTCGCATCATACGGCCGGGGCCTTTGCCTTCACAGAACGTTTACCACTATGTACCGTCTTATGGCAAATTTTATGTAGGTGTTGAAGATTGTCGATTTCATCTGTTCCACTTTTTACCAGAGGTACTATGTGGTGTGTTTCTAGAGCTTCTCCATTGTGTAGATTTTCCCCACAGATTGGACACAACCAGTTCTGGTTTTGGGCTATTTTGTAATATTTAGACCCAGGCTCCCAAATGGTTTTACCCACAGAAGAGCGATTTACTTCGTGATGCGACGATAAAACTTTGTAATTAGCAAACCCATCAACCTGACAAGCACGATGGACCGACCATAACAGGTGGAGACAGATCACCCCCATGTCTGGCAAGAAAATCTGCGATCATCAAAACCTTGAGGTTAATATAGACTCTAATAACCTTAGCAACAGCTCCTACGCGGAGCCAAAGCAATCGCAACGGTCACATAAGTCATCTACAGAACCCCGCCTCTGCCAAAGAAAATTCTACGAAGAATGCCCCAGTAGTGCAATCACAGATACAATCTATACGGCTGGAGTCACTGGTATGGATTTCTGGGAAATAAGCGAAACCAGTTTGAATGGTCGCAAAGATTTTTCCAAAGGTCGAGTTGAATTGCAAATCCGCGATCGTTTCGACCTAACAGACTTTGCTGAAATTGCCTATCAAGCCAAGGAAATTATCGCCCAGAACTTCGGAGAAGAAACCCTCAAACTGCACTATGCACTGGCAATGATTGCCTTTCGCAAGCCCGAAGTCGGGAGAGAGCAAATTACAGTATCAGCATCTAAACTCCTAGCTGACTTTGGTGAGAATAACAAAAAGAAACACTACATCCCAAAAGCCGAACGAGACGCCAATAGCCAGCCAGCCCGATACCTTTCTAAAGAAGAAAAACTAAGAGCCTTAGCCTATCATGGATATCTGCTAAAACGATTAGAAGTTTCCGTTAAAGCTTGGCGGATACGCAATAAAATATTTACTATTGAACACTCCAATCTCTGGGAGATTTTTCAAATTACCGAGGTGTTTCATCAAGAAAAAAACACCTTGATCGATATTGAAATCACTTATCGCCCTGGCAAATGGTTTGACAAATTTGCAGGTCACGAATACTTGCGGGAATTTGGCTACCTTACCAGCGAGGCGCTAAAACTAGATTATTACCAGGAAAAAATGGCTCTCAGACTGGCTTATTTTGCCCTATTTGCCCTGCAACAGCACAAAAGCGGTCGGTATCAAATAGAAACACTGCTGACGCGAATCGGGTATAAGAACGACATAGAGACAGCCAAGAGAAACGGAGTTACTGCCTCGAATTTAAAGCGCAGCTTCGATCGAGGGCTAAAAACACTGGGAAATTTTGAATACCCCTACCTCTTTGACTACGAGTCCGATGTCCCTGACTGGGCGTATCCAAACAGCCAAATTAAAAAGCCCAATCACTGGTTTGAAACCTGGCTACAACTTAACGGGACTTTACGCCAGCCAGAAGCGCTACCCAAACACCCACAACAACCCGAATCAAAACCAGAGCAACCGCAACCGCCCAAAAGACCCGCCCACAAGCAGAAGTCAGCTCAGCCAGCAGCCAACCTAACCGAACCCATAGCTTTTGGTCAATGGGTGAGAGAAGCTCGGAAAACTATGGAAGAAAGCCTGAGAACAATGGCAAAAGAGCTGGGTATCTCAGCATCCCAGCTATCTCAGATTGAGAACGGCTGCTATCCACATACCATCAAGCCCAGCCTGAAAACCAAGATAATTCGTCACCTTGGCTTAAATGAGTAACTAGCCAACCAAAAGGCATCTTGCATCCAGCGGAAAGACTCCCAATTCAGGGGGTCTTTTTAGCTTTTTGAGCAGCAGAGTGTTTAAACCGCTAAACACCTAAAAAATTAGCAAATTTGCTTGAATCTCTTATCTGACAATGGTTTCAGCGCCTAAACACTTTGGGGGTATTCGGAAAAGTTTAGGGGGTATTCGGAAAAGTTTAGGGGGTATTCGGAAAAGTTGTAAATTTGAAACCTTTGTCCTGTATAGCTTTCAGCGCCTAAAAATCTCCTGAGTAGTTTGAGTAGTTTAACGGAGTGTCACTAACCACAGCAGCCGAGTCAGACAGGCTAAGGATTGATTTCAAATTCTGCCCAATATAAAACGTGACGAGAGAAATTTATCTGAGGTGCTGGAAGCATTGCCGTCAAACCAAACGCACGGGAATTGCCCGCAGCCTTGCTGACACCAGAGAAACACCCCTACCCCTACGAAAAGCCCCCTCAACCCCGCCTAACCGCTTCCGGCTGCCCCGACCTTCCACCAACACCGGAGGTGTGCTGTGAACGCGCCCATCTCCCCACTGTCCGAATGGCTGGCTTCGGCCATAGACCCCGACCTCATCGCCCTTAACATCCAAACCCTCTCAGGCGACACCCCGTACCAATACCTCCTGTACGAAATCAACGCCGCCTCCGGCAGAGTCCATCCCGACGCACAATGGCGGTGGGCCAGAAAGCACTACAGCCACATCGAACACGGTGGCTGGTGGTGCAATGGTCTTGACCCCCTCAACAACTGGCAACCCATGTATTGGGGCTGCTTCAAACCCCAAAGGCCCCGAAATGCCTTTGACCCCAAAGGCAAAATCAAACCCGTCAAATACGAACACCCCCCCAAAAGCCCCACCAGAGCCTTCTTCCTGCAAGTCCCAGACCACATCTGGGCAAAAGTCGCAGCCCGCTACGATTTGCCCATCGACAACTCAGACAAACAACTTGGCTTCTGGCAATGGGTGTGGGACAACAACATCCCCGTCATCATCGTCGAAGGCGCAAAAAAAGCCGGATGCCTACTCACACTGGGCTACGCCGCCATCGCCCTCCCCGGTGTCACCGGCGGTGTCAGAACCAAAACCCCGCAAGGCGAAAAATGCGACCCCTACCTCATCCCCGAACTCCAACACTTCGCCACCCCAGGGCGGGAAATCTACATCTGCTTCGACTGCGACAACAAACGCCAAACCATCCAGAACGTCAACCGGGAAATTGGCAAACTCGGCCGCCTGTTCGCAGCGGCAAATTGCCCCGTCAAAGTCATCAACCTGCCAGGGCCAGAAAAAGGCGTTGACGATTTCGTGGTATCGAAGGGCTCCGATGCCTTCAACGCCCTCAAAAATGAAGCGCAAGGCTTCCAATTCTGGCTCGCTAGGGAATCATGGCTTTTAACCTATCCCGCCTCTTTAAAGCTCAATTCTCGCTATTTGGGAAAACTCCCCTATCCAGAGTCCGGGTTAGCCTGCATCAAAGCCCCCAAAGGCACCGGCAAAACCCAAGCCTTGACTAACTTAGTCTCACAATCCCTTGACACAGGCGATCGCCGCGTGCTGATAATTACCCATAGGATTCAACTGGGCAGGGCTATCTGTGCCAGCTTAGGAATCAACTACATCGACGAAACCAGAGACTCAGCCGAGGGTAAACTATTCGGATACGGCTTGTGCATAGACAGCCTCCACCCCCTCTCTCAAGCAAAATTCAATCCTGAAGATTGGGAAGGTGCGATCGTCATCATCGATGAGTGCGAACAAGTCATCTGGCACGCCTTAAACAGTTCAACTTGCCGCGAGAACCGAGTCGCCATCTTGCAAACTCTGCAAGAACTCATCCACAACGTCTTGACAAGTGGCGGCTTAGTTGTTGCCCAAGATGCCGACTTATCCGATTACAGCATCGACTACCTAATAGCCATAGCAGGCATCCCTATTTCGCCTTGGGTTGCTGTTAACGAGTGGCGGCCAAAACGAGGGCGAGATGTGACTTTTTTTGCTACTTCTAACCCGGCTTCGCTGTATGTGCAGATGGAGCAAATTCTGTCTCAAGAAGTCACTTGTTGCGACCTGGAAAGCCGTGCTGAATGTTGCCATATAAACGCTACTGAATGTAGCTCTATAAACCCTAGTAAATCTCACCCTGTAGAGCTACATCGACCGCGCATTATGGTTGTAGAAGACTCTCAAAAAGTCACCGGAAAATGGTCTTGTCGCAACCTGGAAACGCAACTGCAACGCCGCTTTCCCCATCAGCGAATTCT
>NZ_JAUBTT010000256.1:0-1498 GCF_036705125.1 Microcoleus sp. B7-D4 | reverse complement strand
CCATTGGTGACAAGTTAAGGCTGTAAGTCTTTTGTCAAGAGGCTTTCGGAGAGTTCTTAAAAAAGAATTGGTCAGACCCTCGTTGCTTTTCAGGAAAAGGGGCAATAATTAACTTAACATTCGGTTTTCGCTGCTGTTTAATAATGCCTAAATCTCGATTTTGGGGGTCAGCAAAATACTTGATTGGATCTGTTGCTTTACCTTTATGATGAGCTATAGTAAAATGATAAAGACCGCGATAAATCATTTCTAAAGAAATCTGCTCAAAAGGTAGAGCTAGTTCATCAGCTACCGCATCACCTAAATCTACTAAAACTGCATAAAATAACCAAGTTGCCCAAATCTGTAATTTAATCCCATTGATTGAACCCGTCCATAAATAGCTTAAATCTAACAGCCTTTTTACAATATTAAAAGCTTCTTCAATCCGCCAACGTCTTCGATACAAATCTGCTACTACATAAGGGGGTAATTTTTCTGGCTCTAGCACACTTGTTAAATAAGAATGCCAGGTTTTTTCTGAACGAACTTCAATCAAACGTAAGGTAATAAACGGAGTTTTCTTCGTTCCAGACCCCAAACGTATCTTACGGTCTCGCAGTCCATAACTATCGGTAAATACTTCCTCTACTTTGATGGCGGCTCCTTTCTTTATTCGGGTAATAAAGTTAACCTTTTGCTCAATTAATCTTAACCAAAAATTAAAGTGATAAAAGCCTCTATCTAATAGTAATAACGTATTTTCGCTGGCTAGATTGAGGATATTCTCTTCAAGTTTTACATCCGATTATTTCGCATTTTCGGTAAACCAAATTTCGACTGGCAATCTAGTTACTAGATCAATTACTGTACTTATTTTCCCCGCCAATTGTCCTATTTTAGCTGACTCTAAGTTTGATAATTTCCGAAATAATGCCTCTAATATTGAACTATCTATAATCCAAATCTGCTCAAATCTTGTTAATGTAAACTGAATACTTTCTGGTAAGGTTCGTTGATTTCTCCTCTGCCAATTTGTTCTTAAACGCGGTAATAAATCCTTAAATACTTGTTCAAACAGCTCAGCAGGAAAGGTCAAAAATCTCGATCGAGAGTGCTTGTTGGCTGACGGACGTGGGATTACACCACAGAAAGCCGTCTCTCGTTAACATTCGGGTCAGCTCTCTTACCCCTGCCACATCTCGCCATAGTAAGGTTAAGACCGCAGCCATCATCAATGGCAAGTTGAGAATTCGGTCTCGAAGTTTTAGCTGACGGTAGGAATTTTCCTGATTGAGCATGGCTGGTGTCAGTAATGCTTCTAGTTGCTGGGCAATTACTTCATCCTCTATCAGTGGTCGTTGTTTCTTTTTCGCGTGGTCCCGATTGGTAGTTCTGGTCTTGGTCATGGCTGGTCATAATTGCTCAACTACTTGCCTATTCTGAGTTTCATCTATTTTTTAACCAATGTAAATACCCCCTTGACAATTTACCCATCACCTTAACTTGTCACTAATGC
>NZ_JAUBTT010000255.1:0-1501 GCF_036705125.1 Microcoleus sp. B7-D4 | reverse complement strand
GAAAATTCAGCCAAACTCATAAGAAAAATTGGTCTGAGTTACAAAAGTGGCGGGGGAACTCCGTCACTCAAAAAAGCCTTTGAAAAAAAGGAAAAAGAAGCCTGCGGTCTAACTGTACTCAGTTGACCGTCAGGTTCGTTCACGAGCCTAGTTTGAAAGCCTCCACAAATAAATTGTAAGTCACGCCAATTTTCAGAGCATTGAGCATATCCACCCAAAAAGAACGGGCTACAGGCCGCGGGCTGCCGTAAACCAGCCAGCTCGCGAACTCCGTCAACAACACCAACAGCCCGGCCGCGATAATATCCCAATCCGCAGATTGTCCGGCGATCGTCGAAATAGCAGTTCCCAAAAAAGTGCCGAATAGCAGACTAATTAGCAGGAGCGAAATCCGCCGCCAAGGATTGCTCAGCCAGCCTCGGAAGCGATCGCCCAGAACATCAATTAATCTGTTAATTCGGGTATTCTGCATAAAAGTTATACAATTTGAGATTCGAGATTTGAGATTTGAGATGGGGAATTACTGATTACTATTGGGGTTTGGAGTACGCGCCTATAGTGGCACTCTTTTTTTCAACTGGTATGAAAAGCTATACCGATGAGTCAAAAAATGCCACTCCCGACCAACTCCAAATCCTTACCGGGGTCAGTATGTCGCCATCTAAAATCTCAAATTTAACATCTAAGATGGTATTGAGCGATCGGCGACTTATCGCCGAGAACGGTCAAGTAATTAAGTGTAACTGTATCTTGTGGCACAGCAACCCCTGGTTTTACATTAAAAATAGTTAAGACTCATTGCGGGTGCAGTCTATCCTTTAAGCCTAAAATTTATGAATCTTAAAATTTACCAGATCGTAATTGGAGTGTCGATCGTCCTAATTACAGGAATGTTTCTAGGACGTTTTGAAATCACTATCTCCAACGGTTCCAATCAGTCCAGCGATTGGCCCTCACAAGCCACCGCATATCCCCCCACACCCCCCGTTTCCCCAGTCGCGACAGCTTCTGCAGACACCGCCAGCGAGCCCAAACCCGACTCCACACCAACCCCCCCAGATCCAGAGGAGGAATTGCTTTCCTCAATCCCTGTAGATGCTAAAGCCGCCGGCAGTCTGCGCGTCAGCAACCGCAGCGAACACCCAGTGCGAGTGGCCCTGCTGTCGAAACGGCAAGCCGAGAAATCCTACGGCAAACCCGCGCACTGGGATTTTGCGCCGGGGGAAGGTGGCGACAAGGGACTGATGCTATCGCTGCCGGAGGGCAAGTTACAAGTCAAACGGGGAGACATTTTAGTGGTTTTTGCTCAGGATGGTTCTCGCCACTACTGGGGGCCTTACGTCGCCGGGGAGACACCCACGCCCGCTTGGAACAGCACAGCCGGAGAATGGCAATTAATTTTGCAGCCGTGAACCCTTAGCTGCAGGTGCCGAGATTTTGGTCGAGAAAGCCGGTTGATACGGTCTTGTTGAGAATGGTGCGGCTATGTGAGGTTAAACTC
>NZ_JAUBTT010000171.1:0-9131 GCF_036705125.1 Microcoleus sp. B7-D4 | reverse complement strand
ACTCGATCGAATAAGGTTTCATTTTTTTCGCTTATGTACTAAATACAGTGTATCATATATACATGGAATATGCTGTAAGTTGTTCGGGGTTTTGAGAAGAGCCCGGAGTTTGATCTAATAAGGTTTTGTTAGTCTGAATTTCCGGCCGTTGTGGGGCGAAAGTTGGGGCAAGTCCGGGAATTAAGGATTCCATTTCTGTTAAAGGTTCTCTAATCTGGTCGGTTAAAGGCACTCGCTCGCGCTCCTTGAGAAATGGTTAATTTCTTTTAAATCATTATTCAGCGGTTGCTCATCATTATCGGCTCGGCTCGATGATAAAGATATTCGGGAAAATACATAATTTTAGAGCTTTTTTGGGTGTTGCTAGTCTGTTGGATTTCCAGTATATTTACTGGTAGTTTTTCAACTTATGCTAAATCTTTATGAAGGTAAGTTTTTTCAGGCAGGAAAATACTTAAATAACCGATCGCACACAGGGTCTCTCTTTGTTACCATCGGCTTGAATTATTATTAATCTGAGATGTTGCACCAATATCAATAAGGGGCTTTTTTGTAGGTGGGGGCGGGTTTATTTAACCTGTCTGCACCCCTTAAAGCTTTTGGTGAACCCGCGCCTACAGGTTTTTGATTGCGGGTGCAATATCTGGGATCGATACTCACCCCGTCAGGAAATCGAGCTCTTGCTTAACGATGGTTGACCCTGGATCGCAACTGCGCCCTCTACAGTTAATTTTCAGTCCCTTCCCTGTTCAAAACTTTCCTTCCCCGAACCCTTCCCCTTGCTCTCCGCTTCCTGTAAAGTAAATAATTGTAAAGAAATATGAGTTTTCTCTTATCCTCTGGTTAAGACCGCCAGCTAGCATTCACAATTAAGACCCGGATTATAAGTTCCTATGTCACAGCTTTTCCCGCGAAAATTTCTAGCCTCTGTTGCCGCATTTTTTCTGGCTTTGTCTGTGTGGACGATCGCACCTGCGGCCCACGCTTTCAATAATCCCGATTTGTTGCCGTCAACTCAGACGCCGATCATTGACTTAGCTAAAGCCCTCACGGATATTGAAGAACAAACTTTGGCAAAAAATTTAAAGGCATTTGAAGCCGAAACCGGCTGGAAACTGCGAGTGCTGACTCAGTACGATCGCACGCCCGGTTTGGCTGTCAAAAGTTATTGGGGGCTAGATGACAAGAGTGTGTTGCTAGTTGCTGACCCCCGAGGGGGCAATTTGCTCAATTTTAATGTGGGCGACTCGCTGTATCCGCTGCTGCCGCGCACTTTTTGGGTGGAACTGCAAACCCGCTACGGTAATCAATTTTTTGTGCGGGACAATGGGGAAGATCGAGCGATTATTGAATCTTTGGAGTCCATAGAAGGCTGTTTGCGTCAGGGCGGATGCCGCGTGGTTCCGGGTTTGCCGAGGGAACAGTGGGTTCTGACGTTAATTACGTCGGTGGTTGGCGGCGTCATCTGCGGGTTTGCGGCTCAGCCTCGGAAGCCGGGACAGGTTGTGGCTTGGCAGTGGGCGCTGATTTTTTCGCCGCTGTGGGGCATTCTGTTTTTTGCTTTCGGACTGGGGCCGGTGGTGACTCGGACTTCTGACTGGTTGCCTGTGGTTCGGAATGTGTCCGGTTTTGCGATCGGAGTTTTGGTGGCATTCCTGACTCCGGTGTTGGGCAAATCTTCTTCGTCGTCGGAAACTTAGTCAACAGCCAACAGCCAACAGTCAACAGTCAACAGTCAACAGTCAACAGTCAACAGTCAACAAATGACTAAAAGCTGGTAAGCTGATACCTGACAACTCACAGGCGACAGCTATCCAACAAATGGAATGGCACGTAAGCGATGCCCAGAGTCTGGGATTAATCGATAACGAAATTGGCGACCACGGTTTTTCAGCGGCGGAGTACGAAATAGTCCGCCGCGTGATTTATGCGACTGCTGATTTTGAGTACAAGTCTTTAATTAGTTTTTCCGATCAGGCTTTGCAAGCTGGGGCGGCGGCTTTGGCTGCTCGGACTACGATCGTGGTAGATGTGCCGATGGTGCAGGTGGGCATTACGCCCTTGATCCAAAGTACCTTTGCGAATCCGGTTTACTGTTCGATGGAGGCTTTGACGCGCCCCCAAAGGGAAAGGACGCGGGCGGCTTGGGGGATTGAAACTTTGGCAAGACGCTATCCTGAAGGGATTTTTGTGGTGGGCCAGGCTCAAACTGCTTTGTCGGCGATCGTAGATTTGATTGAATCTGAGGAAATTCGGCCGGCTTTGGTAATTGGAACTCCTTCTGGGTTTGTGGGGGTGGACGTGGCGAAGTCGCGGCTGCACGATTCGATGATTCCTCACATTCGGATTGAGGGCCGCAAGGGCTCTGCCGTGGTAGCTGTGGCTATTGTTAACGGGCTGGTGGATTTGGCTTGGCAGGCTTACGGCCAAGAGGGGAATAGTTGAGCGATAAGTCAGCAGTCATTAGTCATTAGTTATTAGTCGTTCTGGATTATTTCGATCAGTCTTGCGGTTAATTAACCAACTTTCAAATGATCGTTGACTTTCACTGCTGCGTCGGCCGGCTAGCAAACCTTCAACTCCAATATGTTCGTCTAAATCAACCCATTCAATGGCATAACCATCTCCAAGTAGCTGCCAATTATGTCTTTCCTCCGGAGTACCGTGCAACAAACGGGGATACCAAGCTAAGGGCACGCTCAAACTGCGACCATCAACTAAGTCCACAATTACTTTTTCATCTGTCACCGTGACTTTAATTACGAGGGGTTCTGTTTCAAGGATCAAAGTAGTCATGCCAAGCCTCCAACAATATTTGTTCATATTCCTCTACAAGACGAGCAATCTGGTTTAATTCATGCTCTTTGAAGCCTCGATTTTTTTCTAGAGATACAGGATTCATCCAAAATTTGGCAAGTTGCCGATCGCGTTTAACATGAATGTGGGCTGGTTCGCCTCGATCGGAACTAAAAAAGATGAAACTGTAGGGGCCAACCTGAAGAACCGTAGGCATTAGCTGCTATCTTGTGAATTTTGTCCTAAGTTTAACTTGCGATCGCTCTTAAATTTGTCGCTACTATCCATATTAATAATCAGCGGGCGATCGCCTTTTTACATCTCTACTTTGATTAGTGCGATCGCGGTCTTTTTTCCTACCTTTTTTAATCTGTTGGCTCATTTCTACAAACAAATCTCTGCGTAAATAAGGATAGTCGCTCACCCACACGTCGCGGCTGGGAATATAAATATCTGAAACTTTGGCAATTCTGCCTAAATCTTCTTGATTTGACATGATTAACATTAAAGCAGCTTGGCCGGGGACAATTCCTTGGTGATCTTTCCGCAAGGGAGCTCGAAGTGTAGTAGTAAATCCGGTTTTGTCACCAACTTCTAAGTTGATGCGCGGTTCTAGGTTGTCAACTATTACGAGTTGTCCTTTTTGATTGACTGTTTCTTCTTGACTTGTGACTTCATCTGTAATATATATATCCAAAACTCGTCCTTGCCAAAAACCGCAGTATTGATATTTGCGGCATTCTGCATTCCGCAAACTCGCCCACAAAATCGGCCCCCACAGCCAGTACAAACCAGCTATCAATCCGGTGATTAAAACTAGCGGCCCGACATCGGAACCGACGAAGTTATAAACTACCAGGAGGAAAACTACGCTGACTGCCGAGATTAACATTCGCCTCAAAAAATCGGGCGGTTTTCCCCAGATATATTTGTATTGCGCTCCCGTGGCGACGGCGGGAATTAGTTCTTGAAAGGTTTCGCGGGTTAAGGGAATTAGCATAATTAGTCAGTTGGCAGTTGGCAGTTGGCAGTTGGCAGTTGGCAGTTGGCAGTTGGCAGTAGTAACAAGTTACCAATTACCAATTACCAATTACCAATTACCTACAGTATTTTTTCCAGGCCGTAAACGAGCGATCGCAATTCAAGGACTTTGCGTATAGACAGCAAGACTCCTGGCATATAACAAGCTCGATCGCTCGTATCGTGTCGTAAAGTATAAACTTGACCGGCGCCACCAAAAATTACTTCTTGGTGGGCAATTAAACCGGGTAAACGGATGCTGTGAATGCGAATCCCTTCATCGGCCACTGAACCCCGAGCACCGGCTAATTTTTCGGTTTCCTCAACTTCTGGCAGATTGAAAGTTTTTCCCATTTCTGCTAACATTTGGGCAGTTTGAATTGCCGTACCGCTGGGAGCGTCGGCTTTTTGATTGTGGTGGAGCTCGATAATTTCTACGTGTTCAAAATACTGAGATGCCGTGACGGCGGCTTGTTGGAGCAACACCATGCCGATCGAGAAATTGGGTACGATCAAACAGCCGATGCTCGCTTTGTCAGCAAATTCAGCTAAGTTTTCAATTTGCTTGCTGCTCAATCCGGTAGTGCCGACTACTGGGCGAATGCCGTAAGCTATGGCCGATCGCACGTTTTCATAAACTGACGAAGGGTGTGTAAAATCTACCATCACCCCTAACTGCTTTTCCTGAGATGCTAATACCAGCATTCCTTGCAAGTCGTCAGTGATGGGAACTTCTAACGGGCCGCATCCGGCTAATTCCCCGGCATCGGCGTTGAGGCACTCAGGAGAGCGGTCTACAGCCCCAAATAAGGTCATGTCACTAGCATGGGCGATCGCCTTAATTACTTCGCGGCCCATTTTGCCGGCTGCACCGTTAACAATCACCGGAATGGGAAGTTGATTCGCCATAATCTCAAAAATATCCTGAAAGTTCGATCGACTAAATTTTAACGCTTGTGCGAATTTGGGGAAACAAGGATTGACCCTCCCCTGGCTAAAGCCGAGGGGATTCTAAGAGGATGTTACGAAACGGGATAAATCCGCGCTTCTTCACATTTTCTCTCTAGTTTCAGAAGATTAATCCTTCTTGGGGCAGTCAATGACCCCCTAGACACTCCGGCAAAGCCATTGTGCTTACTTTTCCTTCCGATATTTGCTGAACCATTCAAGTCACTGTTAACCAGATGTTTCTCTTTTGTCCGATACAATCCTCGCTTAATTCGTTTACCAGAGAACTGGTAATTCTTAGGATTGTCGGCATTGTAAACAGGTACTTCATCACCATCGATAGCACTTGCTTTGCTGGTATACGACTCTTCCTGTTCGGTGTAAACCAATCCGTATCGCTCACACAGCGATCTCAACTTAGAACGCAAAGAATAAAACGGGATTTGTACAAAGTTCTGGTTGTTGCACTTTCCGATGTTGATTTCCTGTTTGATTCCAGGATTATAACCAACAATCAGTTGTGCAATCTGGTTATCAATGCAGTGGTTGACTATAAACCGTGCTGCCTTGTTCAGGTAATCTCTCACCTGATTATTGCGCCTTACCACCAGCTTTACTTGCTGGTTGGTAATACCTTTAATTCCCTGCTTATCCTTGATGGATTGCAGACAAGCATTGCGTTTGTTGTACCACTGGTTAATCGATTTAATTGGTTTGCCATCCACCAGGAAGGATGCCCCATTGGTATCAACACAAGCAGCAAGGTTGTCTACTCCCAAATCAATGCTAATCGCACTACTGGGATTGACTTCTACGGGTTCTGGTTCTACTTCGTTGATAAATTCAACCTCGAAGTATCGACCGTTGTATTTGGGGTGAATGCGAATCTCTTTGAGGGATTCGTAGTTAATGCGGTCTGGAAAGTTGATCCAAACTTCCCCAAACTGTTTCTTGAATTGATTGGACATGGGTATCCGAAACTTGCCGTCTTTGATGACCAGTCTCGGTACTTTTGTCTTGTCCTTACGGGTAGACAACCCGCAAGGGATTATCAGCAAGAAGTAGCCGTCTGTTGGCAAGTAGTGAGGAAGCTTAACTCGCTGTTGGTAGCTTCCCTCCCTAACTGCACTAATCAATCCGTAGAAGCTTTTGAATATTCGGTCTACTACCTTCAGTGTCTGTTGAGCAATATCAGTGTTCAGCAACTGGTAGTTCTCGTTAACCTTACACTGGTGGTAGTTCGACTCGTAGCGCAGGTGCTTACGCTCCTGAAAGAAGTATTGTCGAACTGTGTAAAGCCCTACGTTGTAGAGGTTCTTACTCAGTCGGCACAATTCCTTGAGAGCCAAAAACTCGGACTTATTCAGTTCTCGCACTTGGTTCTTCTGGGTCAGGTACATAACCATCTTTTCGCTACTGTTATAAGTATACAGCGAAATGCCAGGATAAATCCTGCCTATCCCTTTTCCTCCCTGGTCTAAAGACGCAGGGTTTCCAACGAGGATTTTCTATGAAAGACAGGACTGGTGGGTAAATCTTGAGAAACCCGGTTTCCCATCCCAGAAATACTTTGCCAAATCGAGTAATTAGCTTAAAGAAACTCGGTTGTGGCACAAGTTCTGAAAAAATTACATTCAATCTCATATTAAGCTCAATTCTGTTAGAACAGACTTGTGCAAAGCTAATTTGCACCGACATATTTTTTCTGTGACTGCCAAATTCTCTCGAAATCTTCGATATGTCATGTCTGTGGCAACTGGCCTCAACCTGAGTTCTCAAAACCGACGGGTCAGGATTTTGCCTGCAATGCTTGTGGGCGCGACTGTAACGCTGCTGAATATGGGAGTTCGGCAGTTGGGAGGCCTGCAAAGCTGGGAGTTGGGGAGTTTTGACTCGTTAGTGCGCTTGCAGCCAGATTCCGGCCCCGATCCGCGGCTGCTGGTAGTGGAAATTTCTGAAGCCGATATTCAAGCTTTGGGGAGATTTCCGATTTCCGACAAGACGATCGCTCAAACCTTGGCAAAACTGCAAAAGTATCAGCCAAAAGTCATCGGTTTGGATTTGTACCGGGATTTGCCTCAAGCGCCGGGACACCAAGAATTGCTGGCAGGGCTGAAAGCACCGAATGTGGTGGCGATCTATAAATTGAGCGATTCAGAAAGTCAGGGAGTGCCGGCGCCTCCGGGGATACCGCCCGATCGGGTTGGTTTTAACGACTTCGTGCTCGATCCTGATGGTGTTGTACGCCGCAATTTGCTCTCAGTCTCGCAACCAGACAAAAAGATTGCTTTATCGTTTTCTCTGCAAGTGGCTTTGCTGTATCTCAAAGACAGAGTACAGCAGAAAAATAGCGCTGTTCATCCCCACCAAATCAACTGGGGAAAGGCAGAATTTGTACCTTTAACTTCTGACAGTGGTGGCTATGCAAATCTCGACGCCAAAGGCTACCAAATTCTGCTCAAATACCGTTCTGCGAACGAGGTGGCGCGACAAGTCAGTATCAGGCAGGTATTGAAGGGAGAAATTGAACCAAGCTGGGTTAAGGACAAGATTGTGTTGATCGGGACGACGGCACCGAGTACCAGAGATTTGTTTTTGTCGCCTTACAGCCCGGTTAAAAAGCAAAGTCCGAAAATGCCGGGGGTGTTGCTGCACACGCAAATGCTCAGCCAAATATTGAGTGCGGTTTTGGATGGACGATCGCTGTTTTGGGTGTGGCCAGAATGGGCGGAAATTTTGTGGAACTGTGCTTGGGCGATGGTTGGCGGGGTTTTGGCTTGGCGGATTCAGCATCCTGGGAGGGCGGGATTGGCTGGGGGTGCTGCATTGATGGGACTTTTGGGGATTAGTTATGGGATTTTTACTGGGGGTGGGTGGGTGCCGCTGGTGTCGCCGGCTTTAGGTTTGGTGGTGACTGGTGTGGGTGTCAGTGCTTACAGGAAGCTTTACGATGCTTTTCACGATTCTCTGACGGGTTTGCCCAACCGGGATTTGTTCGTGGATTGCCTGGGGCGGGCGATCGCCAATACTAGGGGCCGGCGCAGCTATCTGTTTGCGGTGCTGTTTCTGGATTTAGACAGGTTTAAGGTGATTAATGATTCTTTGGGTCATTTGGTGGGGGACGAACTGCTGATGGCGGTGGTGCTGCGGTTGAGGGCAAGTATTGGTCGTGCAGATACTGTGGCGCGGGTGGGGGGTGATGATTTTGCGATTTTGGTGAGGAATGTTGATGTTGCTAGTGCGGTGGATTTGGCCACTCGAATTCATCAAGCTTTAATTGTACCTTTTGAGTTGAAGGGGCAAGAGGTGTTTGTGACTGCGAGCATCGGGATTGCCCTGGGGGGCGAACCCGCTGCTACTGTCAGGGAACAGCCCGAACACTTGCTGCGGGACGCCCACACGGCGATGTACCGGGCGAAGGCTTTGGGGACGGGAAGGTATCAGGTGTTTAATGCTTCGATGCACGATTTGGCGGTGGAGAGGTTGCAGTTGGAAACTGATTTGCGGATGGCCCTCAAGCGTCGGGAATTTTTGCTGCACTACCAGCCGTTTGTATCTTTGGCAAGCGGGAGGATTATTGGGTTTGAGGCTTTGGTACGCTGGCAACACCCGCTGCGGGGTTTGATTCCGCCGATGAAGTTTATTCCGGTGGCTGAGGAAACGGGGGCAATTGTGCCGCTGGGTGAGTGGGTGTTGGAGGAGGCTTGCCGGCAGTTGGGGCTTTGGGAGGGAATGTTTGATTTCGATCGACCTTTGATTATGAGTGTAAATTTATCTGGGAAGCAGTTTGCCCAGCCGGATTTGGTCGATCGCATTCAGGTGATTTTGGAAACAACGGGTTTGAGTGCCGAGACTTTGAAGTTGGAGATTACTGAGAGTGTGGTGATGGATGATGTGGAGTCGGCGATCGCGGTTTTGAAGCACATGAAGGAGCTTAATGTCAAGTTGGGAATTGATGATTTTGGCACGGGTTATTCGTCGTTGAGTTATTTAAGTCGGTTTCCTACGGATACTTTGAAGGTTGATAAGTCGTTTGTGGGGCGGATGGAGATCGAAAGCGAGGGGGAGAATGTGGCGATCGTGCGGACGATTGTGGCGCTGGCTCATGCTTTGGGTATGGATGTGATTGCTGAGGGTGTGGAGACGGCGGCACAATTAGCTAGGTTGAGGTCGATCGGCTGCGAATATGGTCAGGGTTATTTTTTTGCTAAGCCGTTACCGAGCGAGGCTGCGACTGCTTTGATGGCTTCCGAGCCGCAGTGGTAGTTGTGGGTTTTTAGTTATTAGTTATTGTATAGCCTTTCGAGCTCTCATATGAGGTACTCATGGGCATAGGGCATAGGGCATAGGGCATAGGGCATAGGGCA
>NZ_JAUBTT010000170.1:0-9132 GCF_036705125.1 Microcoleus sp. B7-D4 | reverse complement strand
TTCATCTTATCGGTTTTTAGCTAAAGAATGCAAAAAATTGTGGAGGTTGTCGTGAACAAACCTAAAAGTAAGATGGGAGGGATGGGAAAGCTGAGCCAGTTTTCCGGAATTAAGCAGTCACCAGCACCAGTAGATATTGAAGCTGATAGGGAACCCGCTCAAGACCCTCCGGTTGAAGCTGCGACTCTGGCTAATTCCAAGGAGAAACTGGTTGCGGTCAATTTTAAAATTACTCGCAACCAGCACGAATGGTTAGCAGATACAGCCAGACTTGTTAGGGACAACAACGCCCAAGCTGTGCCACCAGCAGAACGAGTGTATCCTCAGCATTTGATGGGCGTGGCGATTTCTCTGTTACAACAGGCTGATGTGGACTGGAGTAAAATCAAGAATGTTGAACAGTTGCGTAAACAGTTAAACCTATTAGACCTTTAGATTTTTTTAGGGGATCGCAATGACAGAATGGTTTACCTTTCCTGTGAAGGATGAGAAATTAGGCGTCGCTTAATTAGGGTATGAAAAAAATAACTTGAAAATCCCGAAGTTTTGTGGATACTGGTTTCTCTGACTTGCATATTTAGCCATTCATACCCTAAATCAGCAACGCCCAAAATAGGACATGACGTAAAGTTTTGTAAATATAAGACAAAATGACTTGAAGTAGCAAAGCCTGAAATGTTTAGCAGTAAAAGATTTCCGCTTTTTGGGTCTGTACGAGGGCAGAGTAGTAATACTACTCTGCTCTAGCTGACTGAGTGTTGGCAGCTTCTTTAGGCGGAAGGGACATTGAAAAGCGGCATTGTTACAAAACTTTACGTCGTGTCCTCGGAAAGCCCGTATCTCGGCTATACCCCTATCTAGTCCAAACTGTCGGGGAGATAATTTTAGCTGATAGATCATCTAAATAGAAATCGTAAACAGGTTCTCCTGATAATTCACAGCAAAGAGGTTCAATAATTTTAGTGAACGGATTCCAAACTACTGTTACAGTCCGTTTCGTTTTCTTTCTTTGCAACTCACATTGAATATGTACTGTAGGTAGATGGATAATCATTGCACTGTGCAACCAAGCTTCTACACTCATTGCATAACGCTCTTGGATATCTAACAATTTTCGATCTAGCTCTCTATTAGTAGCTTCAATTCGAGCTAATTCTTTGTCTAATTCATCACCAATCAAATTTTTTAACTCAATCTTGTGGCGAATCCCAGAGCTAATCGTGTTGTAATAATCCTTTAGTCTTTCTTCATCCCTAGCTCTTGCTCTTGTTAATTTAGCCTGCCAATTCTCTAAAGATTTTCCAATCAATATTCCACTTTGATGTTCGATTAACTTCAACAACTCATCAAAAGGAATAGAAAATGGTGTTTCTTGATTATCCACATCCATTCTGTCAGACTCCCAAAATAAAGCATCCCCAATTTGTACTGGTGTTACTCCTGTTATTTCATTGATAATAAACGAAACTAGACCAATCCTTTTTTCTTCGGCATTCGCTGTGTAAGCCACATTACATAAAATGTAGCGAGTGGTTGATGGTTTAGCATCTACAAAACGAATTAACCCATTTTGAGGTTTGAATCTCTCTGGTATGCTTTTGTCAAATCCCGTAGCTTTTAGATAGCCATCAAATTTTACACCCAAGGCACTAATCTGCCCTTTGACAGCTAATAGTTCAGATAATTTATTTAATACTTCTGAATGATAAGTAACAAAAACACTTTGAGGTACATCAGTGATAGTTGTAAAAGTTACTTCTTCTGGTAGAGAAAGTAACGAGGCTATGTTTTCATTTAACAGCGCATTTAAAACGTGTTCCCCAGCCGGTTCAGCTATTCCGTCATGGAGAGCTACAATTTTTTTTAAAGTAGTAATTATTGGGTCTGATAACATATTTAATCAAATCAATTTTTCAAGCTTCAAAATCTTCGCCAAAAATCTGTTCATCCAGTTCTTGAATTTGCTCATATTGTTTTTGGGCTTTCAACAAATTATCTGCCAATTGCTCAAAGGCTTGATCTAATTCGGGTTTAACTTGATGCTTAAGCCAGATATCCATGACAACTTCACTAAAGTCAAATTCATCATCCACATTGCCTAAAATTGTTTCAATTTCTCCGACTACCAGTTCAAACATATTAATTTTGTCGTGCAGTATCCGCAGAATATACTCTTCGATACTGCCTTTGAGACAGAAGTTAAAAATAAAAACATCCTGGGTTTGTCCGATGCGGTGGATACGACCAATGCGCTGTTCAATTTTCATTGGGTTCCAGGGCAGGTCATAATTAACGATCGCATTAGCAAACTGGATGTTACGTCCTTCTCCCCCTGTTTCCGATGCTAAGAGTACAGAAACATTATCCCGAAATGCGGCTATAGCCTCATCTTTCTGTTTAAGGGACATTCCGCCAGTAAATTCTGCAAAGGGGATATTTGCCGCTTGCAGCGTTTTAGCTAAATAGGTGCTAGTTGCTTTATGGGTTGTGAAAACTAAGGTTTTCTGGCGAGATTTGGAGAGCATCTCTACTAAGGTTTTTGCTTTCTCGACCTGCTTGACTTGGGATGCTCGTGCAGCTAAAGACTTCAGTTCTTCATCGGGTAGGCGGATAGTCAGTTGCTTGAGGGAGTCAGCTAAAGCATTAGGGGATGAACCCGCTCGCATTAGCAAATTAGTACGGGAGAGTCTGTCTAGTTTGTCCTCTGAAGAACGTAGATACTTGCTCAAGTCTTGGTAAAGTTTCTCCTCTCCGGCTGCCGGGGTAACGGTAATTGTGGTGGCGAAGCGTTTGGGCAGTTTGACATCTACTAGGGCGCGGGTATTTCGTACCATAACTTCCCGCATCAGAGTGCGTAACTTTTCGGGATTTTTAGGGACTCGTCCATTCTTGGAATTGACGTATTCTTTTTTAAAAGCGGCTTCTGTTTGTAGCAGTCCCGGTTTGAGGAGGGTTAGCAGATTAAACAGTTCCACAAGGGAGTTCTGCACTGGCGTAGCAGTAAGCATGAGGATAAACCGCTTATTGAGGGCGTTGACCAGTTTCCAGTTGAGGGTACTGCGATTTTTTAGATGGTGTGCCTCATCGACAACAACCAAATCCCAAGTACGACTGGTGACGTGAAGATAATGTTTAGCAGACTTAGCCGTGTTTAATGAAGCGATAATTCGCGGATTATTTGTCCAAAATTCGTCTATCGGTTGTTGTGGGTCACGGTTATCTGTGGTGATAGTAGCGATATTAAATTTGTCACTTAACTCTGATTGCCACTGGGAAACTAGGGATGCCGGAGTTAACACTAGGATGGACTTTACCATCCCCCTAGCTAAGTATTCGGCGATGATTAGTCCCGCTTCAATGGTTTTACCCAATCCGACTTCATCCGCTAGTAATGCCCGTCCACCCATTTGTCTGAGGACTTTTCGGGCTGTTTCAATCTGATACCAGTATTTGTCGATAGCAGTTAATGTGGGTAGGCAAATGAGTTGGTCATAGTCTGCCATTACCGAGAGGTTAAACAGGTCTAAACGCGCTTCGTAGAAGTTAAGCGGGTCGTATTTACCAGCTTTCAGGGCTTCTAAGGCAGTGGAAGGATTGAATTGAAATGTATAGTTTTTTTCCATATTTATAGTTTTTCCTTACTTGGTCTGCTAAACAGACCTGTCCGCTAGCCTAAAAGCTTTGCTAGGTAATAAGTGTAGTCATTATCCTTAGCGTTTGAGGCTAAGAATACGGGCGACCCACGGCTAGAACCCTTTATTGTACAGCCAAGTTATGATGCTTGGTAGTGATACGGAAGTAGTGGTGAGACGTGTAACCTAAAAGCAGTTTACACTACTTTAACAGACATAGTGGACATATCGGACAAAATCAAATAAAATAAAAAGTGTTCTTCCAGAAGAATGCCATGCCGTATGTCACACCAAGAGAAGCAGCTAACGCTTTGGGAGTTAACCCCAGAACCCTTGCCCGATGGTCAGAAGATGGCCTCATCAAGACCATCAAAACCGAGGCAGGACAAAGACGTTACGATATTGCCGAATATCTCAAGCAAAAATCCGGTACAACTGAGCTTGCTCGACGTTCTACAGTTTTGTACGCCAGAGTCTCAACATCCAGCCTCATAGACGATCTCAAAAGACAAACTGAGGCACTTACTACAAGTTACCCAGGCTGTGAAGTCATCACAGAAATTGGATCGGGACTCAATTTTAGGCGGCGAAAGCTTAACGCCATTCTGGAACGAATTATCAGCGGCGATATCCAATGTCTTGTCGTTGCCCACAAAGACCGACTTGCCCGATTTGGCTTCGACCTCATCGAATGGCTCTGTGAAAAATTCGATTGTAAACTCGTGGTTCTCTACCAGCAAAAATACAGTCCACAGGCAGAACTCGTGCAAGATATGTTGTCAGTCGTCCACTGTTTCAGCTCAAGGCTTTACGGACTCCGTAAGTACGAAAAACAACTCAGGCAAGACTCGGAAATACAAAAACAAAAAACGACACGCACAGAAATTGACAGCGAAATTAGCGCCGAACTCTGTGAAGAAAATTCGGATTTATCCTGATAGCAAGCTCACCTCAATTTGGCGACATTGGTTGGCGGGTTGTCGCTTTGTTTATAACCGTTGCATAGAGGCTTTGAAAAATGGCTTTCGAGGTAACAGCTATGATTTAGAAGCCCAAATCCTTAAGGATTTGCCAGATTGGTTGAAAACAGTACCGAGACACCCCAAAGCCAACGCTGTACAAGATGCTTACGACGCTTGGAGGCAAGCGAAAGCCAATAAGGGTGAAGCAAAGTTTCGTAGTTGTCGCCAATCAGTAGCAACCATTAAATTTAAAAAGGGGAATTACATCAAAGGCACTTGGTTCCCTCAACTAACCAAAGGATGTGGTTTTGACTCTTCCCAACCACTGCCAGATTCTTGCGAGTATGGCACCCAGTTAGTGCGAGACAGGCGACGTTGGGACGGCTGTGGTTCCAGAGCATATTTCCACAGAAACAACTACCCAGAATAAGGTAATTGCCCTCGATCCTGGGGTGCGAACATTTTTAACTGGTTACGACGGAGAAACGGTTTTAGAGATTGGCAAGGGAGACATAGAGCGAATCGTGAGATTATGCTTTCACCTTGACACATTAATTAGCCGTGCCTACCAAAAACAAGTTAGGACTAAGCAACGCCGTTCTTTACTTCGTGCTGCTGATAAAATCCGGCTCGATGTTCGCAATGAAAGTGGATGAACTTCATCGCCAAACTGTTAGTTACTTAGTCCGTAATTACAAGGTGGTGTTTATCCCCACTTTTGAAACATCCTCCCTGGTGTTGAGAGCAAAAAGGCGGATTCATACTAAATCTGTACGGTCAATGCTAACTTGGAGCCATTACAGATTTAAGCAGTTACTAATAGCTCTGGCTAAACGTTCCGGCGTCTTAGTCGTAGAAACGTTCCGAGGCTTATACGTCTAAAACCTGTGGCAAGTGCGGTCACGTTCATGCCAGATTAGGCGGCAACAAAATCTTTAAATGTCCTGAGTGCGGTTATATTGCCGACCGGGATGCAAACGGTGCTTTTGGTATCATGCTAAAAGCTTTGGCGGGTACGCCCTTCACCCTTGCGGGTGATGCTATCGAGGTATTTTCAGGTGTCGGAGAAATCCAAAATGTCTGAAATGTATCGCGTAAATGTACCACATAATCCTTGTCCCATAAGCAATACTTCGGACAGTTTTAGATCTAGTCGAGTCTCCGAAACCATTACTGGCTATATGCTGGACTATTTTTTCAAGGTTTAAGTAAGCGCGCACTCGTTTCAGAAAATGCGTAAAAAATGGCAGGGCTTCCTCGCCCTAGGCTTACAGGGCCGTTAAAAAACTGTCCGAAGTATTGATCAACAGGTTTTATCAAACATATTGATTGTTTTATGAACCTAAGCACTTTGTTTAAATTCTAGACAAATTTAAGGTAGCAACAATTAATCCAGTTCGATGTCTTGGATGCGCTGTTTATAAGGTTGGTTATTTGGTTGAATATTTTGCTGTTCTTGCTCAATTAATTGTATCCAGATATCATTCCAACTTGACTGTGGATTGACAAGTTCTGCATTCGGTAGCAGCGCAAGCGCATTTCGAGCGAGCTGAGAATTTTCTGCAATCGCTATAATAACGCTATCGAGTTCTTGTAAGAATTCTATAGGCAGTTGTGAAGCTCGTTCAATTCCTAGGTAAATTGTGGGTGGTGGTGTTGTAGAGTTATCCTGGTTATTTTCCTGTTCAATAAGCAAAATTGAAAGGGCTTCTATTGGGTTACAAGCAATCACAGCTCGCTCAATTTCTCCAGTAGTGGCTACCCAGAAAGCAGCTTCAGATGACAGGGAATGGGTTGTAGTAAAGTTGCCTCTTTCATCGAGAACAAAAGCGAACCGGGCTTCCCCCTCAAGCGTCCGTCCTGTAAATACAGCCTTTTCTGAGTTGGCATACAGCCAAGAATGAGAGTGCAATAAATCGAGCAATTCTAAAGGTAAACTGTACTCGACTGCTAGATGCGAGCGCACTTTTTGCCACTGAGTTTCATTCCTTTCTGGCAGGATTGACAGTTGTAACTCTAACTCCTTTGCTGTTGGAGGAGTTACAGGTGCAGTTGCTGCTAGCTCTGATTGTGACATCTCTAACTCATTTGCTGTTGCAGGAATTGCAGGTGCGGTTGCTGCTAGCTCAGATTGTGACAACTCTAACTCATTTGCTGTTGTACTCGTTGCAGGTGCGGTTGTTTCTAGCTCAGATTGTGACAACTCTAATTTATTTGTTGTTGCACTCGTTGCAGGTGCGGTTGCTGCGAGTTCAGATTGTGACAACTCTAACTCATTTGCTGTTGCAGATAGGGTTGCTCCTAACTCGGATTGTGACGACTCTAACTCATTTTCCTCTGCCTCGCTGGGGGCGATAGCTAACTGTTGTGGCTGCATTAAAGCTTCAATTAGGGCGTTATCTCGCCCTTGGTCATAGCTAATCCCTCGATGCTTCTGCAATCCAGAAAAAGTGTAGGCTTTACCCAACTGAGTGCCACTTAAAGCGACTCCATCTAACTTGTAAGAAATGCCTTTACTGAAGCCGATTCCAGTTCGAGTCAATCCGACTTGCACCTCTACGCCTTGTTGCTGCAACCGCTCAACGAATTCTGGCATACTTGGGTTGTCTTGGGTGACTTCATCAATTAGGTCTTGCAATTGCACTCTGACGCTCTTGTTTCCCTTGCTTTGTAAGTACCTGTGTTCTCCTGTAGTCGGAGCTCGCTTATCTGCTTCCCAACTAGGTGTAACAGTTTCCAGACTGTAGTTCCGTTCGAGCTGGCGAATTACTTCTTGGCTTTTGTAGTAATCCCAGCTATCGTCAACAACACCTCCATCTAGGCAAATGCGACTGGCGACGATGTGGATGTGGTCGTGTTCTGTATCGCTGTGCTTGACAACTGCGTACTGGTTGTTGTCAAATTCCATCGCTTTCATGTAGTTGGCTGCAATCGCCAGCCAGCGTTGGTCATTTTCTTCAGAATCTTCTAGTTTTTCGGTGCTATCAACAGATAAAGTGGCGTGAAAAACTGCTACTTTCAGGTTAGGTCTTAGTTGTCGGGCGATCCCAAATTCAGCAGCGAGTTCTTCAGGAGTTTGTCCGCACATAGTACCGCCAATTAGAGCGGCGTCTTTTTTACCTAGTACGTAGTTTAGACAGCCCCGAAAGCCTGTACCTTTGATTTGTTTGCCAATCATAACCGAAAAGGTGTCAGTTGCACAGAATCGATTGCTCAGGCGGTAAAGCCGAGGCTTGTTAATAATTAGCGTACTGTAGATTTGGCAAGGTTTGCAACTATTGTTTTAATTGCACTCCCATTTTCTCGAATGAGTTGCTGTACGCTTTCTAAGAGTCCTGTATTGACAACAACTGGTTCTCCCAATATCACAGCACTATTGCAAGCTTTAGTAATTTGATTGAGGTTGTTTCCTGCAATTCTCAATTGGGCATCAATCTTGCATAAAACTTGATAGGCTTTTAAGTCAAATGCAGCTAGAGGGCGCGGCATTGCTCTCCTCAATGCGGCGCGGCGCATGAAGTCGCTCATGCTCAAATTGACTTGCTCTGCTCTGGCTTTGATTTGATTGTAGTCTGAGTCAGACAATCTCAGTTCCAGCCGACTCGAAAGTCTCGGATTTTGCTGCTGTTGAGGAAATTTATTGAGCTTCATAGTCATAAAAATAGTTGAGTTTATCTCATTTTATAAATCTATAACTACTTTCAACTTCACCCCAAAATAGCCAACTAGGGGCGTAAAGTGACCCCCGCCATTTGAGGATAACTGGTTGCGAGCGCTACTCAATAACTGACAATCTATCCATTTGCTTTTTAAAGTGTTTGCTCGACAGGCGAGGGCGTTGTCAGCTCTTTTCTCCCTCTTATTTTTTATAGCTGTATAATATTCAGCTTAATTTGTATTACAGTTAGCTACATTTGTCATTAAAGCTTAAGAAAGTCTTAAACCTGACCAGGCGGCTAAGATTCCGCATTCATGAGGTGCATTGTTTTTCTTTAAAAGTAATAAATAAAGCTTTGTACGGACAAAACCATTGCTTGCTACCGAGAGAGAACAGCCATAACCAGCCTCAACAGGCAAATGTACGCTCGACACAAAAAAGCAGTAATTTGACCGAAAAAGTCAGGCATTTGCAGGATATTTTCAGGTAAATGCAGGTAAAATGCAGCCCGTGCAAAAACCTGCACTTGCCTGACTTTATACTGCAAATCCCTGATTTTATACTGCACTTGCCTGACTTTAGCGCACACAAAAATTAGCTAATTTTCTTGGTGGCGGCTTCGATCGACGGTGCGAGTCGCGAACAGATAAGTCTGCTGCCGCTCGATCAAATTACCGCATCAAGCCGATCGCCTGGTTCATTCCGTGTCAGCACGAAGAAATCAAAAAACGGGGCAACGATCGGCAATCTGCTTGAACCGGGCAACTTCTGCCTCGCCGACGATCGCGTAAGAAATTTATGTGAATGGTTCTATCCCTTCTAGCCGTAGGAAATATACGCGACCGGATGCGTCGCCTGCGACAATTGTGGCTCCATCGGT
>NZ_JAUBTT010000254.1:0-1511 GCF_036705125.1 Microcoleus sp. B7-D4 | reverse complement strand
GTAAGGATTCAGGTCTGAAATTCGGGAATGAGGTCAGGCATAGGAAAGTAGTCACAAGAATGGGCAGAAAGAGCCTCACGGAAAAAAGCCATTACTGAACGAGCTTGAAAACGACAGGTTTGAATCACACTCAGCAGATTAGCCGTTTCCTCAAATCGCTTCATCGAACGAGAGCCACCAGACACTTTCCGTTTCGTTACAGCTAGGCGTAGGGAACGTTCTGCTAAATTATTATCCGGAGGCACCGAGGGGTCATTCAGAAAATACCACCATTGTTCTGCCTTATCTCGTAAGGATTTGAGCAACAAACCTGCTGCATAACCAACTTGGTTCAACCAAGTAGCAAGGGCTTTATTCAATCGTATTTTGAAATCCTGGGCCCACGAGTCGTAGGTGAGTCGATCCTTCGTCTTGCGCCAGGCCTCATGGGAGCTAAAAGCTTCATCAATTAATGACAGAAATATTTGAGCGACTTCTGCATTATTATTGTTTCCCCCAAGTCCCAGCACTTTCTTAAAATGCCGCCGTAAATGAGCTAGACACTTCTGTTGGGCTGTGATTGTGCCACCATTATAAACACTGAAATCATCTGAGCTTAAGACGCCAGCAAATTCTGTACCCAGCATGGTTTCTAGTTCCACGCGTCCCCTTGTATCTGCGGCATGGAATAAACAGAATCCCTCTCCACTAGCTGTCCATAGCCATTCTTTGACTCCCATGACACACCACGGGGTTTCATCTACATGAACATTTGATTGCTCAGGGACCCATTTCCACAGTGCATTGAGGGCTGGCTTAACTGCTGCTGCTACTCGTTGATTGGTTTTTTGGAGTGTTCCCACTCCCACTTCTATCCTGCCGAGTTCCCACAATAATTCAGTCAGCTTGGCGTAGGAAAGATGCCCATAATTGCCCAGCCAGACGCAGAGGGCTTGGAGATTAACGCTCAAGTCTTGCCCTGGAACCACTCCCTGATGTGGTTCTCCTCTAACTACTGCACCACATTCGAGACATTTACACGATTGTGTCTGATATTCAACGACTTCAATTGGTTTCGCCACTAGACTTGCTACTTGCTGAGAGTGGATGTTGATTACTTCACTTAATTCTTGACTACCACAATTAAGACAGATGCTGGGTGAGCTAATTTCAGTTCTGTCTACTCGTCCAAACCCTTTTCGGGTTTTCCCCTCATGACCTGGTTGTCCACCTGGTTTCTTTTTTTGGTCTGCTTCTGGTTTGACTGTTGCTTTCTCTGGTTTTTGGATGAGATCCGTTGATGGAGGTTTTGATGAAGTCTGACTGGTGGTTCGATTTTTTCCCGTAGCAATGGCTAGTTTTTCTTGCAATTCTTCAATAATTTTTTGCAGCCCCAGTACCATTTCTACCAGTTCAGCTTGGCTCAACTGCTCGATTTCGGTTTTTTTCTGCTCTCTGGTGGCTGTGGGCTTTTTCATTCCTTTATTTTACCAGATGCCGCCACTTAAGTTTTTTTGACCTGAATCCTTACA
>NZ_JAUBTT010000017.1:44038-102010 GCF_036705125.1 Microcoleus sp. B7-D4 | reverse complement strand
AATTCTGTTTAGCAATTTCAAGGAAAGTGGATTGATATCTCGAAGTAAAAACATATAAAACCTCTTTGAACACAACTTGATATTTTTTATTATATCATATTAGTTGTTTGTGTAATTAATTTTGTTTGACTACTTATAATTTGTAACCACAAAAAACAGTCAACAGTCAACAGTCAACAGTCAACAGTCAACAGACAACAGTCAACAGTCAACAGACAACAGTCAACAGTCAACACTCAACAGTCAACAGACAACAGTCAACAGTCAACACTCAACAGTCAACAGTCAACAGTCAACAGACAACTGACAAATAACAAAACGATCGCCCTTTTTTTTCAAAAGAGCGATCGCTTTGTGTCTGTATTCAGTACCGGCTGCCAACAGCGCGCCACTAACATTACATCTCAAGGCTTTTTAGCCTTGGTCTACCGATACTTTTTTGCTAACATTTGCTAACAAATACATAAGTTGAGAGCTGATCTCAACCAAGGCGTATCAACCGATGCCCGTAGAAATTTCTACAAGCACTTATATTCTTGCCTTCAGCTTGGTTATCGCTTACAGCCCCACGCCAATCTGATTATTTGCTTTGATAGTGTAGAGGCAACTTATTTATATAGCGGTTGCGTACTACCAAGGTTTTTCACCTAAATCAGAGTGGCTAAATTCATTCTAAGCTGTCGCGCATTTAAATTGTATATTCAGGGCGGGCGTCCCGCCCAACCCCTACTCCCCACAAGACTTTAATTTTTTTTGACAGACAACTTAAATGCCGCAACAGCTTATATGATATAAATATCTCTGGCAAATGTAAGTGATTGTTAGCAAATGTCAGAAAAAGTCTTACTGTTAATCTACCTCATTTTAGAAATCTTGGGGTAACAAAGAACTTAAACGCTCCAACAAAGGATCGGAATCCCGAGGAGGAGCAACTTCAGCATCAGACACTACATTATCATCCGCCACAGATTCAGATTCAATCGGGCCAGGCTCTACTACTTTTGAAACTGGGGCAAAAGAAACTTGAGCAAACTTACTGTTAACACTCCCCTGCAATTGATCCAACTGCGCGCTGAGTTGATTCAGGTGATGTTCCAGTCCCTCCAAACGGCTTAATTCCTCTGCCGAAACATTGTGCTCAAACTCAGCAAATTTTACCACAAGTTCAGCAATACGCTGTTCCAACCGCTGAAAGCTCTGTGTAGAGCTAGCAGACTCAGATACAGACAAAAACTGCCACAAAGCTTGCTTGCAGAGATTGCTGAAAGTCTGATACTTCGTGAAAGCCAACTCTTTTTCAATAGCGGCCAGCAAAGTTTGATCCGCAGCATCTTCCGTAAACGCCACCGAGAAATTCGCCTTATTTTTTGCCCACAGTGCCATAGGGTTCAAGCCTTAATGCGTTACTTTATCGTGGCTAGCTGAGCCTCAGCATAAATAAACTGTCCCAAAGCATTAGCTTTCCGGGAAGGCTGAGCCAAGTGAGCCTTAAGATTGGCGTCTTTAAGCAAAGGTTGCAAAACCTCCCAGAAAAACTCGCCGCCACCGCCAGTCAGAACCACATCCGTCACACGTTCGGGCAGCCACTGCACCAAACGTTCGGACAGTTCGTTAGCGAAAGCCTCCCGCAAGTCCTTAATAATCGGATCCAAATTAGTCGGCTTAGTCGCTCCTCTGGGACGGTAAAAACGCTGGCCCTCGGGTTTATTCACCGCTTCCAGTAAAGACAGAGATTGAGGGTCAGCTCCCGGAATCTTTGAGGCAACTTGTTCGTAGAACTTGTTCATTGCGAAGGAATCGCTCTTTGAAGCCGCCCGGGCGAACCGGAAACGATCGACCATTAACAAATCGGTAGTTTGGTGTCCGATATCAACAACAGCCACCGACAGTTCGGGCAACTCCGGCGTAAACTCCTTGTTATCTTGAGCCTCGCACCAAATCAGGCTGCCGAACCCTTCCGGCATCACCCAAACGTGACTGATGTTAATATCCACACGCTCGCCCCGGTACACCACAACGTGGGGAGAGCGCAGTTGGCTGATAATCTCTTCCTTTTCCTTCTCAAACTGATCCTGCGAATAAAACGGCAAACCCAGCACAACTGCTATTTCGCCTTTCATCTGGAAATATCCAGCACAGGAAAAGACCTTAACCAAAGCATCTACTACTTTCGACTGGTCAGCGCCACCGAGATTAGCGCCAAAATCTGCCGCCAATTGACCGATCGCGTAGCCCTTGCCCTGGTACTCCAGCCACATATCCAACAGAGGGTCTGTTGCTTTGGACTCAAAGCTGCCACCCCGCACCTTTTCCACGGGCATAGTAGCCACGTTGGCAGGGATGAAAACAACGCTACTAGGGTTGCGACTCACGCAAGCTTTAGTTGCCGTCCGACCCAAATCAGCACTAATAATCGATTTGTTGTTAGAAGCGACTTTAGTCTGCTGGGTCAGCATAGCCGAATTAGGAACAAGCTGTCTAGTTGTCATTGAAATGTGTTACCTCACTGAGCCTCACCATTATCATGCCTTATCCCTTGACACTGCCACGCTTAAAGACAGTGGGTTTTGCGGCGATTCTTCTAACTCTACCTAGATCGGTATCGAAATCAGCACCAAACATTATATTCGGGACGATCGCCCTTAATAGATTTTAGATTTTAGATTTTAGATTTTAGATTTTAGATTTTAGAGGCGACAACAGGGGCCGCGGTCCGGGGGCTTGTACCCTGGATGGTTTCGGTCGAGGAGTATTCTCGATCGATCGCGGCAATACGGCCTGTTGCCTGAGAGTGCATTGTTAAGTTAAATTTAGTTAAGATTCTGAGTGTAAACTTTTGTCGCACTTCTCCGACACCGCGATCTTACCCGATCTGTCCCCAATTCAAGGCATCCGCATTTATGAAAATTTCTTGGCGAACTATACTACTTTGGACTTTACCCGCCTTAGTCATCGGCTTTTTCTTGTGGCAGGGGGCCTTTGCCCCATCTCCGGCAGAAATGAGCAAGAACACCGCCAGCACCCGCCTAAGCTACGGTCGATTCTTAGATTACTTAAACGCCGGTCGAGTGACCAGCGTTGACCTTTACGACGGAGGTCGGACGGCTATTGTCCTAGCAGTCGATCCCGAACTGGACAATCACGAGCAGCGGTGGCGGGTAGACTTGCCCTCAAATGCCCCGGAACTGGTTTCTAGGCTCAGAGACTCCAAAATCAGCTTCGACACTCACCCACTACGCAACGACGGCGCTGTCTGGGGACTTTTAGGCAATCTAGTATTTCCCCTCTTGTTAGTAGGAGGCCTGTTTTTCCTCTTCCGCCGCGGTGGCAACGTGCCAGGGGGCCCTGGCCAAGCCATGAACTTTGGCAAATCCAAAGCTCGCTTTCAAATGGAAGCTAAAACAGGCGTACTGTTCGACGACGTAGCAGGCGTTGAGGAAGCCAAAGAAGAACTACAAGAAGTAGTGACATTCCTCAAAAAACCCGAACGCTTCACCGCAGTCGGGGCAAAGATTCCCAAAGGCGTGCTGCTAGTGGGCCCTCCCGGAACCGGTAAAACCTTGCTGGCAAAAGCGATCGCAGGCGAAGCCGGCGTGCCTTTCTTCAGCATCTCCGGTTCGGAATTTGTGGAAATGTTCGTCGGTGTCGGCGCTTCCCGCGTTCGGGACTTGTTCAAGAAAGCTAAAGAAAATGCTCCTTGCATCATCTTTATTGATGAAATCGATGCAGTGGGTCGCCAGCGCGGCGCCGGTATCGGCGGCGGTAACGACGAACGCGAACAAACCCTGAACCAGTTGCTGACCGAAATGGACGGTTTTGAGGGCAATACTGGCATTATCATCATTGCTGCCACGAACCGCCCCGACGTGCTCGACTCAGCGCTGCTGCGTCCGGGACGTTTTGACCGCCAAGTTAGCGTAGATACGCCGGATATCAAAGGCCGCTTGGAAATTTTGGAAGTTCACGCGCGCAACAAGAAGCTGTCTGCGGAAATTTCTTTGGACGCCATCGCCCGCCGTACTCCTGGTTTTACCGGCGCTGATTTGGCTAACTTGCTCAACGAAGCTGCGATTTTAACCGCCCGCCGCCGCAAAGAAGCGATTACGATGCTCGAAGTTGACGATGCAGTCGATCGCGTGGTAGCAGGTATGGAAGGCACTCCCTTGGTGGACAGCAAGAGCAAGCGCTTGATTGCTTACCACGAAATCGGCCACGCGATCGTCGGTACAATCATTCAAGCCCACGATCCAGTTCAAAAAGTTACCTTAGTTCCTCGCGGACAGGCCCGCGGCTTGACTTGGTTCATGCCCAGCGAAGACCAAGGTTTGATTTCTCGATCGCAAATTTTAGCCCGCATTAGCGGTGCTTTGGGTGGCCGCGCAGCCGAAGAAGTAGTTTTCGGCGATGCCGAAGTAACCACCGGTGCCGGCAACGATTTGCAGCAAGTAAGCGGCATGGCGCGGCAAATGGTGACTCGCTATGGGATGTCTACCTTGGGCCCGATCGCCCTGGAAGCCCAGCAAAGCGAAATTTTCCTCGGCCGCGACTACACAGCGCGATCGGAATATTCCGAAGAAATAGCCTCTCGGATTGACGGACAAGTTCGATCGATTGTCGATCACTGCTACGACGACGCCCGCCGAATTATTCGCGAAAATCGCACCGTGATCGATCGCTTAGTCGATTTGTTGATCGAAAAAGAAACCATCGACGGCGAAGAGTTGCGCCTAATTGTCTCTGAATACACTTTTGTTCCTGAAAAAGAACAATACGTTCCTCAGCTTTAAAAAGAAGAGTGAATATTGAGGGCGAATAGAATTCGCTGCTACACAAACAAAGTCCGCCTGCGCGGACTGAAGAAATTCAACCCGCGCAGGCGGGTTTTGTCTGTGTAGCAGCGGTTTCAACCGCCCAGTCAAAAGAAACTTCTTCCTCCTGCTATATGATTAAGAGTTCATCGATTTGTTTGATAGTAATTTCAACATTAATTTTTGGCATTAATTTGAGCGCCCGCGCCGAAAAATTAAGATGTTTTGTAGATATTTGCATCGACTCCAGCAGCGTTGAATTAAGCAAATCCGATATTCCCGGTGCTCCCTCTTATCCAGTCAGAACTATTTTAGTAACTCAACAGTTTAGTAACGAGAAATTGTTGGCGCAAATGGAAGTTGACTGCAAGCAACGACAGTTGAGAACTGTCAGAGTTAGCCAAGATGGCGAAAATTGGTCGAATTTCGATCGGAGATGGACTTTAGTAGATCGCAACTCATCTTTGTCTGGGCTGGTTGACTATACTTGTCAATTGGCGATCGCAGAACCAGAGAATAAATAAGTATAGCCTTTCTCAGTAATATGAGGTGTACGCTTGATAAGCGGGCATAGGGCATAGGGCATAGGGCATAGGGCATACCTCACCAAGATTGAGAACTGCTGTAGACCCAGAAAAAAAACAGAGCACCTATATCTTCAACCCTTGCCTTGCGGGTGCAAGTCTGACAAGCAGCGCTTGAAACCGCTGAGTGTTAATATTACACTCAATCTAAAATCTAAAATCTAAAATCTAAAATCTAAAATCGGATGACCAACCCCACCGAATATCGGCAAAGACGCGAACAGTTAATGGCAAAAATTGGCAGCGGGACGGCGATATTTCGCAGCGCACCCGCAGCCGTCATGCACAACGATGTAGAATACGCCTACCGACAAGATAGCGATTTTTTCTACTTAACAGGTTTCAACGAAGCTGCGGCGGTAGCAGTGCTCGCGCCGCACCACGAAGAACACAAATTTGTCTTGTTTGTGCAGCCAAAAGACTTGGAAAAAGAAACTTGGCACGGTTATCGCGCCGGAGTAGAAGGCGCTAAAGAACTTTACGGCGCGGATGAAGCTTTTCCCATCGCCGAACTTGCGGAAAAACTGCCGAAATATTTAGAAAAGGCCGATCGCATATACTATCACTTCGGGCGCGATCGTACTTTCGACCAAACAGTCCTCAATCACTGGCAGCGCTTGATGGCAACCTACCCAAAACGCGGCACAGGCCCGACAGCGATCGAAGATTCCAACATCATTTTACACCCGATGCGGCTGGTGAAAAGCGAAACTGAATTAGCATTAATGCGAAAAGCCGCTAATATCTCAGTTGCAGCGCACAACCGCGCCCAAGAATTCGCTAAGCCGGGCAGATACGAATATGAAATTCAAGCTGAAATAGAACATACTTTTGGCTTAAATGGCTGCACTCCCGCTTACCCTTCAATTGTTGCATCCGGTTACAATTCCTGCGTCCTCCACTACATCGAAAACAACCGCCAAATGCAGGAAAACGATTTGTTGCTAATAGATGCTGGTTGTGCTTGCGGTTACTACAACGCCGATATTACTCGCACCTTTCCTGTTAGCGGCAAATTTACAACTGAACAACAGATAATTTATGACTTAGTTTTGCAAGCACAATTGCAGGCAATTAGTCAAGTATATCCGGGAAATCCTTACAGCAAAATTCACGAAACAGCAGTGCGCGTTTTGGTGGAAGGTTTAATGGATTTAAAACTTTTGGTGGGGGACATTGAAGAGATAATTAAAGAAGAGAAATACAAGCCATTTTATATGCACCGCACTGGTCATTGGCTGGGATTGGATGTGCACGATGTCGGCGTTTATCAGTACGGCGAAAATCCGCAAGTTTTGCAGGCAGGACAAGTGCTGACGGTGGAACCGGGGATTTATATTTCTCCTTATATTAAACCGGTTGAAGGACAGCCGGAGGTTCCTGAAAAATGGCGCGGTATTGGTGTGAGAATTGAAGATGATGTTTTGGTAACATTGGAAAGTCATGAAGTCTTGACGGCGGGAGTTCCTAAATAATTGTTGACTGTTGACTGTTGACTGTTGACTGTTTGAACAATACCGATGCAACCGGAAACGATTTATGTAGGGTGCGGATCTGTTCTATGGTTCAATGGAATTTGCTCCTTGACGGGTGGCGACGCACCTTAGTTACAACTTGATTGTGTGTACCGCATATAAATTGAATCTGCTGTAAGTTGGCAGTGCAGGCTTGAGCTTTGTTAGTATTAACTTGAAAAAGCTCAAGCCTTTACTGCTAAACCTAGAGCAATTATGTGTATTGATCCTACCAAGATCGATCGACCTCTGGAAACCTGCGAAGCATTGGTAGCAGAGCAAAAAGCAAAAATTCGGCAACTAGAAGAGGATTTGCAGCAGCAGAGAGAATTGTGCCAGAAATTAGAAGCACAACTCAAAGCAGTCGAGAATCCTGGCATTTCGGGCTCCGTAACTGAATCGGATATCACCGAGGACGATCGTATTCGGTTAATCACATCTCTGGAAAAAAGCCAGGAAATGTACCGAACTCTCATCAAACATTATCCGAATGGGTCGGTGTTTTTGTTCGATCGCGATTTGCGCTATACTCTGGTTGACGGCCAAGGTTTGGCAGTAGTTGGTTTGTCCAAAGAACAGTTGGAAGGCAAAACATTGTGGGAAGTATCCCCACCTGAAGATTGGCAACTTTTTGAGACTACATATCGCGCTGCTTTGGCAGGAAAAGAGAATACTTTTGAATATAAATACGGCGATCGCATTTATTCAACAACAATTGTTCCCGTCAAAAACGACCGGGAAGAAATTTTTGCAGGAATGGTCGTTACTCAAGATATTACCGAAAAAAAACAGGCAGAAATAGCGCTGGAAGAAATCAAAAATCAGCTACAAATTAAATATCAAAAGCGCACTGAGGACTTGAAAACAGCCAACGATCAATTGCAGGAAGAAGTTCTCTCTCGCTGGCGCGCCGAAAAAGCTCTGCGGAAAAGCCAGGAACAGCTAGAATTGTTTTTCTCTCAATCTTTAGATGGTTTTTTCTTTATGATGCTGGACGAACCCGTCCACTGGGACGATACAGTTGACAAAGAAAAAGTTTTGGATTACATATTTGCTAACGGGCGGGTAACGAAGGCAAATGATGCTTTGATAGCTCAATACGGAGGTACTAGGGAAGAGTTTATTGGCCGGACGCTTTACTCTTTCTTGTCGCACGACTTGACTGGTAGCAGAGAGATAATCAAGCAATTTTTTGATGCTGGCAGAATTCACATCGAAAATGAGAATCGCACGTTTGACGGAGTTCCAGTTTGGATAGAAGGCGACTATATTTGCATTTACGATTCCCACGGCAGAATCATCGGGTATTTTGGCGTACAGCGCGATATTAGCGATCGCAAAAAAGCAGAAGCAACCCTCAGAGATAGCGAAGAACGCTTTCGGGCAACCGTCGAACAAGCGGCAGTCGGTATTACCCACCCTGACGCAACAGGCCGCTATTTGCGAGTCAATCAAAAATTCTGCGATATAGTGGGATATACTGCGAGCGAACTGCTGTCGCGAACTTGGATGGACGTTACTTACCCAGAAGATATAGATGCAGATTTAGAACAAAACAAGCAATTATTTGCCGGCCAAATTGACAGTTTTAAAATGGAAAAACGCTTACTGCACAAAGACGGCACTGTAGTTTGGGTAAATATTACAGTATCGCTCATCCAAGAACCGCTGAGCGGGGCAGTTTACAATCTAGTAGTGACAGAAGATATTAGCGATCGCAAAAAAACCGAAGCAGCGCTGAAAGAAAGCGAAGAAAGGTTCCGAGAGCTAGCAGAAAACATTGAAAGCGTGTTTTGGATGGTAAACGTTCAACCCCAGGAAATTATTTATATCAGTCCGGCTTACGAAAAGATTTGGGGCCGAAGCTGCGCTGATTTGTATGCTAACAGGCGCTTTTTTGCAGATTCCCTCCATCCAGAAGATCGCGAGCGCGTTATTGCTAATTTAACTAGACAAATTGAGTCTGAAGACGAGATAGAATATCGAATTGTCAGGCTGGACGGCAAAATACGCTGGATTCGCGATCGGGCTTTTCCCATTAGAAATCAATCTGGTAAAGTTTACCGCATCGTGGGCATTGCGGTAGATATTACCGCAGGCAAACAGGCAGAAAAAACCATCCGCGAAAGTGAAGAACGCTTCCGCCAGTTAGCAGAAAATATCCAAGATTCCTTCTGGCTAATGTCTGCGGACTTCACCGATTTATTGTATCTGAGTCCAACTTACGAACAAATCTGGGGGCGCAGTCGCGAAGAATTGTATGCTGATCCATTAAAAATGATGGAGTGGGTGCATCCAGAAGATAAACTCCTGTTGGAAGAGGCAATGGGGCGAGTTTTGCAGGGCGAGTCCACCAATACCGAATATCGGATTTTTCTGCCAGACGGCACAATTCGCTGGGTGTGCGATCGAGCTTTTCCCATTTACGACGAATCGGGCAAAATTTACCGCATCGCGGGTATTGCCGAAGATATCAGCGATCGCAAATTTACTGATGCCCGCATCCAAGCAGCACTCCGCGAAAAAGAAGTATTGATCAAAGAGATTCACCACCGAGTCAAAAATAATATGCAGGTAATTTCCAGCTTGCTGCAACTTCAGGCTCAATATATTGAAGACGAACCGACGCTAGCTTTATTTGAAGAAAGCCAGACCCGTATCCATTCAATGGCTCTGATTCACGAGCAACTGTATCAATCCGAACATCTCGATCGCATCGCCCTTCCCCCCTATGTCGAAAACTTGGTTGCTAATTTGTATCAATCTTTTGGTTGCGGCAACACTTCAATCAAATTTAATCTCAAAATTGCTCCCATTTATTTAAACATAGAAACAGCCATTCCGTGCGGTTTAATTATTAACGAGCTGGTTTCTAACTCTTTAAAATATGCCTTTATCTCGAAGTTACATGGTGAAATATCTATTAGTTTTCATGAAATAGATGACCACCAATTTCATTTAACTATTCAAGATAACGGTCGCGGATTTCCGGCGGATTTTGACGTGGAAAATACTGAAACATTAGGATTGCGCTTAGTGAAAATGTTGGCTTACCAATTAGAGGCGAGTATTGCCATTGACAGTCAGTGTGGAACCTGCTACACTCTAATTTTTAAAGAGTTAAATTATCGGCGACGCCTTTAAAAAAAATGAACCCTATACAAATTTTGGTTGTAGAAGACGAAGTTATTGTAGCCCAAGACATAGCAGGTCGATTAAAAAAACTGGGATATTCAGTAACAGCTACAGTTTCTTCAGGAGAAGAAGCAATTCAAAAAGCGATAGAAAGCCCCCCCGATTTAGTGTTGATGGATATCGTGCTTAAAGGTGACATGGACGGGGTAACAGCGGCAGAGAAAATCCGAACTAATATGAATGTGCCGACAGTATTTTTAACAGCTTATGCCGACGCTCAAACGCTGCAAAGAGCGAAACTTACAGACCCATTCGGTTATATTATCAAACCATTTCAACAAAATGATTTGCGGGTGGCGATCGAGATTGCCCTGCACAGACACGAAATCGAAACCAAGATGCGAGAATCTCTCAAAGCCGCAGAAGCAGCTAGAGAGTCGCTGGAAGAAAAATCGCACCGCCAAAACCATTATATTTCAATGGCCGCTCACGAATTGCGGAACCCGCTCAACGCGATTTTAATCTCTGCGGAACTTCTAGAGCTCGATCGAACTCGCAGCAGTGACGAATCCCAAGTTAGAACCCTGCGATTGGTGCACTCAGCTACCCAAAAGATGAACCAGCTAATCGATGATATGCTGTTTATGGGTCGAGCAGAAGCAGGTCAACTCAAATGTCATCCATTACCGATAAATCTAGTCGAATTTTGTCAAGACTTGCTCGCTCAATTGCAGTTAGGAAATGAAGCCAAGCACAAACTAACATTAATCCCCTCAGATGTTACCAGTGCAATATTAGATCAACAATTGCTGCACGGCATTATTTCTAACTTAATCGTCAACGCCATGAAATATTCCCCAAACGGCGGGCAAGTCACCTTGGAATTGGAATACCGTCAAGCAGGCGAAGGAGACAAAGAAGCTATTTTTTGCTTATCTCCTCAGTGTTTGTTTGGCAATTCCCTATTTAGCAATATTAACTCCCCCTTACTAATTCTGCGTATCCGAGACGAAGGTATCGGCATCCCAGAAACCGAAGTAGGGAAAATATTTGAAATGTTCTACCGCTGCAAGAATACGGGAAAGATTAAAGGTAACGGTTTGGGATTAACAATTGTTAAAAAAGCTGTGGAATTGCAAGGAGGCGCGATCGCCTGCGAAAGCAAAATGGGCGTGGGTACAACCTTCACAGTCGCGCTTCCTTACGTAGCACTTTCCTGTTCGACTCAACGGCAAAAAACTTAAATGCCCCTACAAAAACTAATCAAAGTGTTGCAAAATCCAGTCCACCGCCACCGCTAAATTTGCTGCAATAAAATCCGGTTTAGTATGGTGCTGATACTCCCCACTCAACACGCTTTCCCCGTAACCAGTCTGCACCAAAATACCAGTACAGCCGGCATTGTGAGCCATATCAACATCAGTCGCTTTATCCCCCACCATAAAACTATTTCGCAAATCCAAATCGTATTCCCAAGCCGCCGCTACTAACATTCCTGTATTTGGTTTTCGCCAAGTCGAATACCGCGTAAATTCTGGGTTTTTTCCGCCTTCGGCTGCGCTTAAATAAGGACAGTAATAAAGAGCATCTAACTTTGCTCCGGCTTCATTTTCTAATAAGTGACACAGGCGTTTGTGCAAAGCTTCTATGTGGCTAATCGGATTATAATCCCTCGCTGGGCCCGATTGATTGGAAACCAAACAGCAAAATATTTGTTGGTCATTTAAGCGGCGTACAGCTTGGGCTATTCCGGGGATTAAATTCAAATCTTCTACTTTGTGGATGTAGCCGACTTCGATATTGAGAACGCCATCGCGATCGAGAAATACTGCTCGTTTCATTGTTGTATTGTTTTTGATATAATATAAAACTCGGTGGCATCGGAATTGATATTACTTAAACTTTTCCTCCGCTAGTCCTCCCGCCTACCCGCTAGTCCGCCAGGGAATGAATTCCCTGTCTAATAGCTAAAGTCCTCTAAAAGAGGACTGAATCATTCATTAGTCCTCTGAAGCGAGGACTTTCGCTTTGAGGCCGGGGTTTCAACCCCTGTCGGACTATCGGTTTAACGTGTTTGTTGACTCCAATGGACACGGCGCCGTGTCCTCATCATGATTCTAAAATAGATTGTTTGCCTAGCCATTCGCGGAAACTATTATGATACAAACTATAGCAAATTTCTCCTTCGATTTCTTGTTTATTTAAGAACTCTATCCAATTGTCTAATGTTTTTTCAACATCGTATTCATCCTGATCAATTATATTGGCGATCGCACTTACAGACAAACCTGTTGGGGATTTTACCAAAACATTCAGCACAGACAAGTCGATCGCCGATAAGCCCTCACCTCCCATCCGCAGCCAGTGGTTTTGATAATAGGCTGCTAAACCGGGAGGAAGTTCAGAGAGAAGTGAGGACTCTCCCAGATTAGCATCGGGGCGTGAATTCTCGGCGATCGCCCTTAACATTTGACTCAGATACATGAAATTGTTTTCGCTGACAGTGGCGAGTTGTTGGCAGAATTCGGGTTGAGTTAAATCCGGTGCGGTTGATAGGTATTGCTGAATGTAGTTAAGGACATCTTCCCGATTTTGGGCGGGATAATCTCTTAAATCGAGAGTTTGAGAGGGGGTTTCAATTAACAAACCGGATTTCTCTCTCAAAAACGGGCGGCGGGCGAGGATAAAATAAGTACGATCGCCCAAATATCTCGGCAGATAAAACAGATTTGTGCTGGGAGGCTGACTCGTGCGGGCGATCGCGTCTACAGAATCAATTACAATTATCAACCGTTGGCGATGACGTGCCGTCTCGCAAGCTACGTTTAATTTATCGCTAATTTGCTGAAGCAACAAAGACAGAAACCAACTCCCATCATGGGATTCGAGATTTTGAAGTTGAGATTTTAGCTTGAGGATTTCGGATGTTTCCCCATTGGCGGCAAGGTATTTGTCAATCAGTTGAGTGCAGACTGAAGCGAGAAAATCTTCAGCTCGATTTTTGCCCTCAACTGCAGCGTTGTAATAGATACTGCGAGGATGGGCGGTGACATATTGAGCGAGGATGGAACTTTTGCCGCAGCCGGGAGTGCCGACAATTGTGAAATAACCGTGGCTGTGGGAGTCCAGAAAGTCGGAAATGGCAGAAAAAACAAACTTGCGCCCTGTAAAATTCTCGGTTTTTTCTCGCAGGAGTTGCTGAAATTCTTTTGGGTAAGCGGCGGTAGAGATCGGAGTTGGCAGAGGTGAGGAATTCATGTTAGTTCCTCCATCCCTTCTAGCCGCAGGAAATATACTCGGCCGGATTGGTCGCCTGCCACAATTGTTACTCCATCGGGTGCAATGGCGCAACAGGCGATCGGATTTTCAAGCGTGAAACTAGCAATGAGATTTCCAGTCGATAAATCCCATAGTTTGATGGTGTTGTCATCTGAACCAGAAATCGCTCGCTTGCCATCAGTAGTGACGGCTACTACATTTACCGATTTGCTGTGATCGGTAAGAGTAAACAGTTCCTTTCGAGTCGTTAAATCCCAGATTTTAAGGGTGTTGTCTCTCGAAGCAGAAATTGCGTGCTTGCCATCAGCAGTGACAGCTACTGCATTTACACGGTCACTGTGACCAGCAAGAATAAACAGTTTCTCTCCTGCTTTTAAATCCCAGACTTTGATGTGGTACGAACCAGAAATCGCCAACTTTCCATCAGCAGTGACAGCTACTGATGTTACCAAGGAACCCTCATCAGCAAGAATCAACAGGTTATCTCCAGTTTTTAAATCCCAGACTCTGATACCCTTGAAACAATGAGAAAGCACCCGCTTGCCATCAGCAGTGAATGCTAGTACATTATCCAAGAATCCGCTATCTTTGCGAGTAAACAGTTCCTTTCTAGTTGTTAAATCCCATACTTTAATGGTGCTGTTTATATCAGAAATATCCAGCTTTTCACCAACAAAGAGGTTGCCCAACGAACCAGAAATCGCCCGCTTGCCATCAGCAGTGACGGCTACTGCTGTTACCGGGTATCTGTGACCCGTAAGAGTAAACTGTTCCTTTCCAGTGGTTAAATCCCACACTTTGAGGGTGTTGTCTCTCGAACCAGAAACCGCCCGCTTGCCATCAGCAGTAACGGCTACTGCTGTTACCGAGTAGGTGTGATCCGTAAGAGTAAATTGTTCCTCTCCTGTTGTTAAATCCCATACCTTGAGGGTTTTGTCATCAGAACCAGAAATCGCCCGCTTGCCATCAGTAGTGACGGCTATTGATTTTACCGATTGCCTGTGACCAGTAAGAGTAAACAGTTCCTTTCGAGTTGTTAAATCCCAGACTTTGAGGGTGTTGTCTCTCGAACCAGAAATCGCCCACTTGCCATCAGCAGTAACGGCTACTGCTGTTACCGATTTGCTGTGACCAGTAAGAGTAAACAGTTCCTTTCCAGTGGTTAAATCCCAGACGTTGAGGGTTTTGTCTCTCGAAGCAGAAATCGCCCACTTACCATCAGCAGTGACTGCTACTGCATTTATCCAGTCACTGTGACCAGTAAGAGAAAGCAGTTCCTCTCCAGTTGTTAAATCCCAAACTTTGAGGGTTTTGTCTCTCGAACCAGAAACCACCTGCTTACCATCCGCAGTAACGGCTATTGCATTTATCAATTTGCTGTGACCAGTAAGAGTAAAAAATCCTTCTCCTGTTTGTAAATCCCAGACTTTGAGAGTTTTATCATCTGAACCAGAAATCGCTCGCTTGCCATCAGCAGTGACGGCTACTGCATTTACCGATTTGCTGTGCCCAGTAAGAGTAAACTGTTCCTTTCCAGTTGTTAAATCCCAGACTTTAATAGTGTTGTCTCTCGAACCAGAAATCGCCCGCTTAGCATCAGTAATGACGGCTACTGCATTTACCAATTTTCTGTGACCAGTAAGAGTAACCAGTTCCTCTCCAGTTGTTAAATCCCAGATTTTAATGGTGTTGTCTCTGGAACCAGAAATCGCCTGCTTGCCATCACCAGTGACGGCTACTGCATTTACCCAGTGTCTGTGACCTTTGAGGGTGCGGATTACTTCCCTGCTAGGGGGAGTTAAACAAGGTGTCAAAGGACGCAACCACGGTGCTATTTTCTGTTGCTTTACTTTCTCCAGTATTGTATAAACTTGTGGTATTTTTAAGTGTACCAATCGCCCCCACAATTGCTCTGCTAGTTGCGTTTTGTCTCGCTCTAAAATATCCGATGATCTCCACAATACCGAGCGAATCAAGTTCAGAGCTTTTGCTTTTTCTGGGTTGTACTCTGGGTTACTTAATGCTTCTGAATCGTCAACTAAATGGAAATCATCAATCAGTGCCTGCACTCCAAACTCAGGATGTTGAATCTTTGCCATCAGGAAGTTAAAATCGGTTAGTGTTTGATAATACTTTTCTAAATTCCCTGAATTGACATAAATTAGCAGTAAGCTGCCCAGATAAGCACGTTGATAGAAAAGTGGTTTGGCCTCGAACTTGTTAGCAAATTCTCCCATCTCACGCCATCCCTTTTTCTAAATTCTCAGCAATCCGTTGATATACTTCCTGAAAAATTTTACGCTTTGAATCCATCTCTCGTTGGGCTTTCAGAAAGTCAAGGAAACTCGCATGATAGATGCTGTAGCAGATTTTTCCGTCTACATTCTGCTTTTTCAAATACTCAACCCACTCATCTTCTAAAACCTGTGCCACATCGCATTCATCCACCTCGGCAATTCCAGCCATCATCTCGCAGGGAATCGGCGTGGCAATCTCAAGTAAAATATACAAGACAATCTCCATCAATTGCCCTGGCTTAGCTTCCATCCCCATCCGTACCCAATGGTTTTGATAATACTCTTGCAGCCCGTCAGGCAATTGCTTTAAGCTCAAGTCATTATAATCGCCCTTAGCAATTGCGGGCAAAACATACCGCAAATACATAAAATTGTTTTCGCTTTTGTCTGCCACTTGCTCGACAAAAGTTGTCTCGGTAATGCTACGAATTTGAATCCACTTTCTCAGTTCATCTTTATACTGAGAATCGGTAGAGAGCAGATACCGAATATACTCTTTGATATCATCATGATTGAAATTAACATACTCGCTGTCTCTTAAATCTAACTCTTTTACCGGAACTCCCGGAGATACAGAAAGCCTCTTTTGACCGAGGTTATGCGGTCGCCTCGTCAGCAAGAAATAAACCCCATCTGGCAGAGTAGTCGGTAAATGTAAAAGATTTTCTCCCGCTTCTTGTGCGACTTCATCCAGTGCATCAATCGCAATTACCAAACGTTCGCCCAAAGTGAGTTTTCCCGCCACCTTTGCCAGTAAAGTGGGTAAATCGGCATTTTCTGAATTTGGCAATTGATAGCGGTCAATTAATTGCTGGCGAATGCTCTTCAAAAACAATTCTGGTCTGTTGCGGCCTTCGACGAGAATATTGAAATAGCAGGGAGATTGATGTTCCGAGACGTATTTGGCAACAATGGAACTTTTGCCCATTCCCGCATCCCCGATGATTGTAAAATAACCGTGAGGATTTGCGGTGATAAATTGCTGAAAATTATCAAAAACAAATCGGCGGCCGCAAAAGGTTTTAATTTTTTCTGTTATAAGTGATTCAAACTCTGGCGGCAGCGAATTGTCGGCATTCCAATCTTTTGGGTCAACTATGTCTGTTGGTTCTAGGCCTAATTTTTCAGCTATCTTGGTAACTTGCCATCTTTCTACGCCATTGGGGCAGTCTTTTGTACCGAGTAAGCGCTTAATCGTGTCGGTGGAAACTTTGGCGAGTTGGGCAAGTTTTTCTTGAGTAAAACCTTTTTCTTTAATTTGTTCTCGGAGATACTCTTTTCCCTTTGCACTCGATTGAACTTTATCGGAGTCGCGCATAGTAATTTGTTAGCTATTGTTATTGGTTTTTCAGTTAATTCGATAATCCTACAGTCCGACAGGGAATGAATTCCCTGTCTCATAGCTAAAGTCCTCTTAAGAGGACTGGAAATTAGTATTTTAGTCGGTTTTAACCGACTTCTGCTATTAGCCAGGGAATTCATTCCCTGGCGGGTTTCGGGAGAGTCCGACAGTCCGACAGGGAATGAATTCCCTGTCTCATAGCGAAAGTCCTCTTAAGAGGACTGAAAATTAGTATTTTAGTCGGTTTTAACCGACTTCTGCTATTAGCCAGGGAATTCATTTCCTGGCGGGTTTCAGGGGAATGAAACAGCATGGGGGCTAGCGGGAGCGAGATTTCATGATTATTCATCCGTAACTCCGATCGCACTCACATTCTATATTTAAATACTTCTGTCTGTCTAGGGCAAATAGGTTGTAATCTCCTGCCCTATCTGCCCCAAAAATGAGGGCAGATCACAAATTAAAACTCGCCCTACCTGCCCTAGACTCTCGCTGTTTGCTTCGGTAGAGTAATTGTAGAAACAATAACTTATCAGTATTTAGGAGAGGAAACAGTTATGAATTTTAACTTATTCGGAAACTCGCAACCCGATGAAGATTATAGCGAAATTAAGAAAGAAATGCTGCGAGAATCATTGCGGCAAGTTCGCCAAAGCTACAATCTTGCCCTTTTTGTCACCGCCGCATCGGCAATGGTTACTTTCGGAGGGATCGGACTTCTATTTTGTGAGAAAATCTCAGAGGCTACTCTCACTGCTTCGGGCGGATTGTTGACAAGTTTGGGCAGCATTGAGTTTGCCAAGCAAAAGAAGAAGGAATTGCAGCAGATGATGGATGATTTGGAAGACTAACATCGAGTTTTAGCTTCCCGACTTCTTTCCTCGTCCCCCGGCCGGGCCTGGAAAGCAGCTAAATTGTAGGGGACACGGCACTGCCGTGTCCTGACTTAGATATCCTAGTTTTTAGCCGCCCCAAACCTTCTTCAAAACATCTTGAGGAGAGATGTCTGCCATTTTGCCAGTAGGAGATTTAATGCCCAAAAATCGATCGCTCTTTGGCAACAATTTCGCCGGTTCAGTCGGGCCGAACAAAGCTATTGTATAAGTTTGAACCGCCACAGCTAAGTGCATCGGCGCACTGTCAGTACATATCATCAAATTAGCAGCAGCAATAGTGGCAGCCAACTTGCCGACATCATCCGGCGAGATAACTTTTACATTCGGACATGACTCGACTAACTTTGTCACGAAGTCTGCATCTTCTGGACCTTTCACAACAACAACAGGCAAATTCGGCTGCCGCTGCTGACAATCTTCAATTATTTGCTTCCAGTTGTCTGTAGGGTAAATTTTGTCAATACCTTTAGACACAGCTAATTGACTCGAACCGCCGTGAATTAGAATGTAGCCGCTTTCTTTTACGCCCAACCGCTGCTGTTCGGCTTCCGCCCACTGAATGTCCTGTTTTGGTACATTAATTGCCAGTGGCGGACAAGGATTTGTAATGTTAAATCCTTGCAGCAAATCATGGTACATTGAAGCGGCGTACTGTTCAGTTTTCAGCGGTACAGCAGCAGTGAGAAATCGAGCGCCGTTGGTTCCCGAATAGCCAACTCTCTGCGGAATGCCGGTCAGCCACAGCAGCAGCCCTACAGTCCACCGCTGGCCGAGGGAAATAACTGCTTCGTATTCGCGATCGCGAATTACGCCCAGTAAATTGCCCAAATCTGCCATAGCGTTGCGGTCTTTGAAATTGTACGTCAAGACTTCTTTGACCGACTTGCAGACTCGGTAAGCACCCTTTGCCCTCGGTTCCACGATGACATCAATTTGCGCGTCGGGATAAGACTGCTTGAGGTCATCAAGAGTGGGGAAAAATAAAATTTGGTCGCCAATCCCGCCAGGGACAAGTGCTAGTATTCGCATCATAAACGATCGGGCTATTATTGATCGAGGTAGCTCTCAGAGATCGGCTCTCAACTATCAGCTTATAGTATTTCTAGACCTTAAAATCTACTGGCTGACAGCTAAACAACTGACTCAAAAGTACAGGACGCTCTTATTATATATATCTAGTTGGGTTAAAAACGGTTAGTAAATGCACTTATTAATTCCTGCAGCGGGTTCGGGGCGACGGATGGGGAGTCAGCGGAACAAACTGCTGCTGACTTTGCTCTCTAAACCTTTGCTGAGTTGGACTTTGGCTGCGGCTGAAGCTTCGCAGCACATTAGCTGGATTGGCATCATGGGCCAGCCAGACGATTTTCCTGATTTTCAAGCAATTCTGAGCGATTTATCTTTGGTTATGCCCGTGGAACTGATTCAAGGAGGCGCCACCAGGCAAGAGTCAGTTTACAACGGTTTGCAAGCTTTGCCGCCCAATGCCGATCGAGTGTTGATTCACGACGGCGCGAGGTGTTTGGCAACTGCTGAATTGTTCGATCGATCGGCAGAGGCCCTCTTGACCTGTCCGGGCTTGATTGTCGCCGTCCCGGTCAAGGATACGATTAAGGTCGTAGATGAGCGTCGGATCGTGCGAGACACCCCAGACAGAAGCAATTTGTGGGCTGCCCAGACTCCCCAAGGATTTGAAGTGAAATTGTTAAAGCAGTGTCACGAAGAAGGGCGACAAAAAGGTTGGGAAGTTACCGACGATGCGGCTTTGTTTGAAAAATGCGGTTTACCAGTGCAAATTGTGGAGGGAGAAGAGACGAATTTGAAAGTCACAACACCCGTTGACATGGCGTTAGCGGAATTTATTTTGCGGCAGAGATACGGGGAATAATTTTGAATTGTGTAAGGGGAATGCGACTCAGCTATGTTGTCGTCATTAGGAGAAAATCTGTAATACAAGTGGAGGATGAAAGCAATGGAATATAGCGGTACATGGCGGATCACAGAGATGGCAATGTGGGATAGTGATTATTTGGACATGGAAGTTGAAGCCTATATCGAGATTGATGAAGCAGGTTCAGGAGAATTTCAATTCGGTTTAGTATCAGGTGAAATTGACGGCGAAGTCGTAAAAGATGGAAAGGATCAGCGATTTGAGTTTACATGGGACGGTAATGACGAGAACGATGCTGCATCTGGTAGCGGTTGGCTCAAATTAAAGGATAAAAACTCGGTAGATGGTCGAATCAAATTCCACCAAGGCGACAGTTCTAGTCTTGTTGCAAAGCGCATGAAATAGGCAATCAGCGATCGTACTATTTTAGGCCATTTTTTTTACCGCAGATGAACTCAGATAAAATCCCATCTGTGTTCATCTGCTGATATCTGCGGTCACAAAATCCCAATCTGACCAATAACCAATAACAACTGACTTAAGTTTATCATGAAGGATTAATCGGAAACTCACCCTCACTATCAACGTCTGCGGCACTTTTAACTAAATCCAAAAACGCAAACACGGCCGGAATCAACAACCCATCCCTCAAAACAGCCACCCCAATTACCCTCTCAAAATCCGCAGGTAAACTGCAAACTTTCACCGAAAGAGGTATCGGTTCCGCAGCCAAACGCGGCAGAATTGCTGCACCCAAACCTTGCATCACCATACTGACAATAGTTGAATCTTCGCTGAGTTCGTAAGCGATATTTAAGGGAAACCCCGAAGTTGTCAAATATTTTCGCAGCGGTACAGAACAAGCATTTTCCACCGGCTGCAAAATCAACGGATAAGCCGCTAATTCTTTCCAGGTAATCTTAGCACTTGACAATTTGGCAGTTGGTGGCAGCAACACAACATATTTATCCCGCAAAATTTCTCTAGTTTCAAATTCATCCGAGATGGGAAGAGAGACAAAACCGATGTCTGCTTTGCCCGATCGCAAAGCCTCTTCCACAGCTTGGGTATAATAAACTTCGGCAATGCTGACCGTAATTTTGGGAAAGCAACTGCGAAATTTAGCAATAATACCCGGTAGGATATGAGTTGCGACACTCCGAAAAGTAACTATCCGTACCTGGCCTCCCTGCAAACCTTTTTCTAAATCCGCTTCTTTGACCATCATTTCTAAGGCGCAGGCTATTTGACGCCCGTGACTCACTACCCTTTCCCCCACCGGCGTCAGTTGAGCACCGTGTCGCCCCCGGTGGAACAGTTGCACTCCTAATTCTGTTTCTAAAGAGGCGATGGCGTGGCTGACGGCGGATTGGGACAGTTCCAATTGCAAAGCCGCCTCGCTAAAGTTTTCACAGTCTGCTACAGCTATCAAAGCTTGAATCTGAGAGAGTTTCATCCGCCGCGTATTGATTTCGTTCATAGCGTTTGTGCCAGTAGTACCCAAATTGTCACAAGGGCTTCGATATATCGATTTTATTCATACAACCTATGCAAGCAATGCTTTGATTGTCAATTGCCCTAGAGTTAAGGTTAATTTATCAGGTAACAGATAGACTTTTACAGGACTTGCACGATAACCATATTGTGCTGTAATTGCGATGACGTTATTGCAGCTAAAAGCTATTTTTTGTAATTTTTTTGGTGCAATCTTTGTAGGAGTTATCACTTTAAGGTGTTGGCTATGTCTACTTACAACAGTCGGATAAACCCCCGAATAATGATGTTTTTTTTGATAGCCGATCGAGCTAAACCATCCGAAAAACATAAAGGGCTATCTCTCTTTTCAGCTATAAAAAAAATTGGGCAGTTTTTGCTCTACCTCATTTCTAGTGAGGACGAACTGAGAATTTGGCAGACGTGCGATCGCTATGGTAACACTTGGTGGCACGGTTGCGATCGGGCAACTGGTCGTTCTACCTGCGTGGCGACGGATGATGAAATGCGCGCTTGGCTCGATCGGCGTTATTGCCAATAGTAGTGTGTGGGTTGCGTGGAAATGAAGTGAAATACAGTCCTCGATTAGCAATTACCAATTAGCAATTACCAATTAGCAATTACCAATTACCAAGTAGGAGATGCTATGCTTCAAATATCTTCCGAATGTGCAGCGCCAGATCGCATTATTCTGATGGAAAACGAGGTATACAGATTGCCTCAAACTCATCGAGAAATTCAAGTTTTGTCAGGAATTGCTTGGATCACGGTTGACCAACAGGACATCATCTTGCAAAGCCCTGAAAAAGCATCGCTTCCACCCAGCAAAAACTTTGCTGTCATATCCGCTCTCAACAATATGCCGCTGATTATGGCAGTCTGGCAAGACAAAAACCCAGTCATGGGATTTTAGATTTTAGATTTTAGATTTTGGATTGAAGAATTGGGAATGACTGATTGTGTATGGGTTTGAAGCACGGGTCTACAGTTGCCTTCTTTTTTGAAACAGGCATCTGAACCTAGAGATTGAGAAAAAATTTGGCAGGAACACCCCAAAAAGCTCTATCTTAATAGTTATCACTTAGCTATTGGAGGACTCGATCGGTGCACTGCCGCTCTTATCACTTCAGCTATCTCGCAGCTATAAGTATGGTGTTATCGCCCGCACTCAGCTTGCTGGCAATTTCAGACGCCCGGGCTTATGCCCCAATTATAACTGCGAGGCTCGCCCAAGCGATCGATCTCGCTCAGGCAACTGACCCCAAAACGCAAGCAGACGAACTCTTTGAAACAGGAGTAAAACAGCACCGCGAGGGTTTGTTTCGAGAAGCAATTCAGAGTTTTGAGCAAGTTTTGGCAATTCGCAAGCAACTAGGCGACCAAGCGGGAATCGGAGAAACCCTCAACAATATGGGGGAAGTTTATGGCGAAATGGGTTTGAGGCCCAAAGCTTTGGAAGTTCTGCAGCAAGCTTTAGTCATTCACCGAGAAATCAGCGGAGGGCGTCGTACCGCGCGCACTCTCAATCTCATAGGTTTCGTCAACCGGATTGGGGACAATTTTTCCGAAGCGATGAAACTGCACCAACAAGCTTTGGAACTTGCCAAAACTACCGACGACCAAATTGAAATTGGAGAATCCCTCCACAACATCGCGGCCGTGTACGCAGAACAGGTCAATTACGCCAAGGCGATCGAATTTTACCAGCAAGCGCGGACGATTCGCACGGCCGCCGGCGATCGGCGCGATTTAGGCCGTACCCTCAATAACATGGGCGGCGTCTACTACAACATCGGCGACTTTAATAGAGCGATGGAATTTTATCACCAAGCTTTAGCAATTCGCCGGGAAATCGGAGACCGGGCTGGCGTCGGCCGCCTCCTCAACAACATGGCACTTACCTCCCGCAAACTAGGCAAAGATACTCAAGCGCTGATCTATTTTCAGCAAGCAATACCGATGTTAGAATCTATCGGTGACAAGACAAGCATCGGACGCTTGCTCAACAATATGGGCGCAATTCATGAAAGTCTTGGTCAATATCCTAAAGCTCTCGAATCCTACGAGGGAGCTTTAAAAATTGCCCGCGAGGGCGGCGACAAAGCCGGAGAAACTACAGCGATGGAGGGCATTAAGCGATTGTCTTCCGGTCAGCTTGTACCGCAATAAGAGTAGTTAGTAAGTCGGGTCGAAGGAAGTAAAACCAGATATTTAAGGAATTGAAAATGATAGATTTTTGAACAATAACTTGCTATGATTGCCTGGATGTAACATTAATCAGCCAGTGCCTCGCAACGATATTGACCGTATCAGAGAGAAAATTCGCCTCCGCCAGTACGATATGTCAGCCCACGCAATGGAAGAAATGGCTGAGGACTTGCTGACTATCCTGGATGTAGAAGAGGCGGTTCTGAGCGGTCAAGCGATTTTAGATTTTAGATTTTAGATTTTAGATTAAAGAATTGAAGCATTGACCCCACGGATAAATTCGGGGGGCAAGTTTCATCGGATACAGGTTTTTTATTTCTGGGTTCTGAGTCTGCTTTCGGAATGAATCACGTGGCGGGTATCCTGGATGCTTTGGGTCAGATTATCCGGGTTGAAAAAGACGACCCCAGAGGTACAAAATATGTAGTAGTGGGGACTGCACTGGATCGACAAACACCTGTTGGAGTGGTTGGACGTTTCGCTAGTAACGGACGTTATCTAATCATCACGGTTTATGAAGTCACTCAACTTAATGGCTAATCGTATGTATAAATACAGATGTGAGTATTGCGAAGGAACCGTTCAACCCCGCACTGTCAAGCGCGAGGCATTCAAACATAAAAATGGATTTGTCATTCTTGAAGATGTGACCATCGGTGTTTGCGATAACTGCGGCAATCGATACTATTCAGCCGATATTCTTCATGCGGTTCATGCCGTTGCAACTGGAGCGAGATTGCCTGAAAGAACCGAACAAATTCCGGTTACTCATTTAGAATCAGCATAACCAGTGGAGCGCTTTAATTGCATTAAAACGCTGTGACGATAAAGGAGACTGTCCGGGGGTTAAGATTGGAAGCGATCGATCGACTTTGGCGACGATTTGGCATTTATCTGCAAGTCGTTGTATAATGGGTTGCCAAAAATATATAACTCAAAAAGAGGAAAAAGGCTTCAGGGGCGCTATAATTTGATTGAGATCGCTATCGAAAGATAGAAACAATTTCTGTAGTAATTTGTCCGCCAGAGCGGCCGCACAACCATTAATCTAAGCTATGGATATCCGTACCGAAAAGCCAGAAGAGGTAGAAGCTGTTCGCAACATTAATATTGCGGCATTCGGGCGAGAAAATGAGGCTAACTTAGTCGCTCGATTGCGGGGAATTGCATCTACATTTTCCTTCGTTGCGGTAGAATCCGATCGCATTGTCGGACACATTTTCTTCAGTCCGGTTGTCGTCGAAGGAAAATGTTCTAGGAATGTGTTGATTCAGGGGTTAGCGCCAGTCGCAGTTCTACCCAACTATCAGCGGCAAGGTATCGGAACGCTGCTGATTCGGGAAGGTTTAAAAGAGTGCGGACGATCGGGATTTCAGGCAGTAGTTGTGCTTGGTCATCCAGAGTTTTATCCGCGTTTTGGGTTCATTCCTGCTAGTAGAAAGAGCTTAAAATGTGAATATGATGTGCCCGATGAAGCTTTTATGGTGTTGGAGTTAGAAAGTGGATCTTTGCAGGATTGCAGCGGAACAGTGAAGTATCGATCGGAGTTTAGTCTCTGCGAGTGATATTAATTCCGCCCTTCATCGGAATTATTCATCTCTCTCCGATCTCCCTCTGTGTTCTCTGCGTTCTCTGCGGTTAAATCATTCCGATGCAACCGGAACTGATCTGACGAACTGGCGGTTTTTATTGTGCAGTATCGTAAAAAATTATAAAAATAACATTTAGTAGTCACAGTGGAAAATGGTTGTGCTGTACTTGCCTTTGTGAACCATAAAACCTCTACAACTATTACCCAGCAAAGTTATTTAAACGCCCGCTTTTCCCTTCTCCCCTTTTGCACCTTGCAAAGCAAAAATCGGAGTTTGAGCAGATTTCCCCTTCAGAGAAACAGCTCCCAAAGCCTCGCAAATGAAGTTTAGCTCGATCGACTCACACACCCTTTCGCCAATCAAAATTTGGTTTTCCCCCGCCTTGCTCATCAACCGAGCCGCCGTATTCACCGTATCGCCGAGGATATTAAACTCCCTGCGCCCTCGCGGTTCCCCAACCTCAGCAGCAAACACCGGCCCCAGGGATAGCCCAATTTGACAGCTTACTCCCACCTCTTCACCGCCGATAATTACTGGTGGCAAACCTGAAATGATATCTCGGATCGCAATCGCCGCACTAGCCGCGCGGCTGGCGTCATCCGTGTGAGCGTCGGGCACGCCAAAATAAATCAGCATATCCGAACCATCTAAGTGCGCCGTTACTTTTTGCAACACGCCCCCTTTAGCTGAGACTACAGCATCGATCGACGCAAACACCCGAGAAAAACTCACTACCAGATTGACTTCTTCCTCCGGCGAAGCTTTCTCCACAGACTCCGGTAAACCTATCAAGTTGACAAACATCACCGTCGGTTCAGGAAAATCCGGCGGAATTTTCCGCCTGTCTGCATTTTCCACCAGCAGTCTCAGGATCGTTTTGGGAATATAACTAGCAAGGGGTTCAAGCCGATTCACAGCTTCCCCGATTTCTTTTACCAAGCCCGCAACGCTGCGATCGAGCAATACCGAACTTGGCATCCGCCGCCGAGTCAAAGTGATATCATACTCTCCGAGTCGATCGTCCGTGAAATCGTCCGCCACCAAAAAATAACCCGGTTTTCCGGGTTCAAAACGAAATTCCTCTCCCAAAGACTCTCTAGCAAGTTCAGTCACACACACCCGCCCCACAGTTCCAGAACCCTCAGCTTGCTTGGCTTGCTGGACAGAATGCCCCAGCAGTACGTGAGCCATCCGCAGCGGCGTACCGATGTCAGCACTAATGTAGCGGCCGCAGTGGATGCCCACCCGCATCCTCAAAGACAAAACACCCCGCGCCGTTTCAATATTGGCAAATTCAGCCATCGCCCGCTGCATCCGCAAACCCGCCCGCACCGCCCTGGCTGTATCCTCTTGGTAAACTCCTGACGGAAACTGCACCAGCATCGCATCTCCGGTAAACTCCAGCAAATCCCCGCCCGATTTGCTGACAATTTCAATCATCGAGGCAAAATAGTCGTTAATCACGCCCAGCAGGCTTTCAGCTCCCTTGCGCCCCTGCGTCGCATTCGCTTCCAACAGCGAGGTAAACCCTGCCAAATCCGTGAACAGCAAGGTGCCTGTTTGCCACTGGTAGCGCACCTCGCCTGGGTTGGGCGGAGATTCGGACACGGGCCGGGGTACGTAGTCGTGGAGGATGTAGCGCAGAGTTCGCAGGTGATCGAAAACCCCCATTAGCGTTGCGGGGGAAGGATCTACCCACGCAGCAGCGTACAGTTGAGCCGAAAGGAGCGATCGCAGCCGCAGTTCGATCGCAGCCAAGGGAGGATTGTAGGTTAATCTATTAATAATTTCCACCTAAGTTTATTCTTAAAAAATAGGGTAAGTTCGATCAATCGAGATGCTACACCAATAACTCGACCTCTACCATTATGATAAGTTTCCAGTGACTCCATACCAGCCAAACCCAGAACCCACTATAGAAACTTCCGAAAGTCACAGCTTGCTAGCTCCCGATTTGATCCGAGCTGCTCGATCGGCCTATGGTATGTATCTGAAAGTGCATTCCGAGCAGATGCAGCGTCCGGCGGGTGTAGTTGTCAGTCAAGGAAGCGATCGAGGTCAGTTAATTTTTGCTTCGCAGCCGATTTTATTGCCCGGTGAACGTTTTGTTACTTTTGACGAAATTGAATCTCAAATGTATTAATTGGTAATTGGGCATGGGGCATTGGGCATGGGGCATTGGGCATGGGGCATTGGGCATGGGGCATGGGGCAAACAGGGCATTGACAACTAATATTTATGTTTGCTCGAACGAGTGTCAAAAAATAGGTTGGTAGTGAGAACTTTAGTCCTCAGAATTTGACTTTTGACTAAAGTCCCTACTACAAACCTTATGGGTAATTGACCGGACACAATCTAACAATTAATAAATAACCACAGTCAATCGATTTTAGATTTTAGATTTTAGATTAAAGAATTGAAGATTGACCCCACGGATAAATTCGGGGGATCCTTTATCGGATACAGGTTTTTTATTTCTGGACGGATGAATCACGTGGCGGGTATCCTGGATGCTTTCGGTCAACAGTGAACAGTCAACAGTGAACAGTCAACAGTGAACAGTCAACTTAATGGAACTTATCTTTAATTCCCTTGTCACGGCGCTCGTCTTTATTTTCGGAGCGGCTATTGGCAGCTTTCTAAATGTGGTAGTCTATCGGTTGCCTGCGGGTTTGTCGGTGATCCACCCTCCTTCTCGCTGTCCCAAATGTTTAAATCAACTCAGAAATTACGAAAATATACCCGTTTTCGGTTGGCTGTGGCTGCGGGGACGCTGCAATCACTGCCACAGTCGGATTTCGGCCCGCTATCCACTGGTGGAAGCAGCTACGGGTTTGCTGTTTTTGCTAATCTTCTGGCGGTTTGGCGTAACAGTCCAAACTCTTGGTTTTTGGGCTTTGTTTAGCTGGCTGTTGGCTTTGTCTTTGATTGATTGCGATACAATGACTTTGCCTAATTCTTTAACTCGATCGGGTTTGGTGCTCGGATTGGTTTTCCAAATGGCGAAAGGTTGGTGGCCGACATTTAGTTTGATCGACTCGGTAAACTATCTGGTACTCGACGGGATCGCGGGAGCAGTTGTCGGGTTGTGGCTGTTTGACGCGATCGGACTTGCCGGGACAATCGGCCTGGGGCAGAATGCTATGGGCGCCGGAGATACCAAATTAGCCGCCTTGATGGGAGCTTGGCTGGGCTGGAAATACTTGCTGCTAGCGGGATTTATTGCTTGTGTCGCCGGGGCTTTTGTTGGTGGTGGGGCGATCGCTATCGGGTTGCTCGATCGGCGTCAACCCATGCCTTTCGGCCCGTTTCTGGCTCTAGGTACAGCAATTACTGCTCTGTGGGGCGAAGCGATCTTATCTAGTTACTGGCAGTTGTTTTTCCCGAATTTTAGTTTCTGATGTGCCCGTAGTCAGGCGCGATCGAACATAATATTGTCTCAAAAATTGGTAAAATTGTTCCGTGTCTTGGATTACACTTACAACTACTAGCTTTCGTTGGGAAGCGGAATTAATGCAGCAGCTCCTAGCTGCTCATGAAATCCCGGCCCGGATTGTAGACTTGGGCATAGCATCTTATTTCGGGGCTGGAAGTGCTACAGCCCTGCAAGTTCTTCCACAACACCAGCGAACAGCATGGCTCCTCATCAGTCCAGTTGAAGAGGACAATAGTCAGTAGTCAAGTCTGTTGTTTATTGTCTGTTGTTATGGGTTATTGGTTATTAGTTATTAGTTATTAGTTATTGGTAGCAGCTAACAACTCACAAATAACAACAGCCAACAGTCAACAGCCAACAGTCAACAGCCAACAGTCAACAGTCAACAGTCAACAGCCAACAGTCAACAGTCAACAGTCAACAGCCAACAGTCAACAGCCAACAGTCAACAGTCAACAGTTAACAATTACCAAGTTTTAATGTCTTTATTTGATTGGTTTGCAAATCGACGAAAATCAGTACCGAACTCCCAAGAACGGCCGGAACGAGAAATTGCGGACGGACTTTGGAATAAATGCGAAGCTTGCGATGCCCTGAGTTATACCAAAGACCTGCGAGCAAATCAAATGGTTTGCTTGGAATGCGGGCATCATATCAGAGTTTACAGTGACGATCGCATCGAGCAGTTGATCGATCCCAATACCTGGGTGCCCCTTAACGAAGGACTGCACGCCACAGATCCCCTGAAATTTCGCGATCGAAAAAAATATAGCGATCGACTCCGAGAATTTCAAGAAAAAACAGGCCACCTAGACGCCGTAGAAACAGGCATCGGCAAACTCGAAAATTTGCCAGTCGCCCTCGGAGTCATGGAATTTCAGTTCATCGGCGGCAGCATGGGCTCAGTAGTCGGAGAAAAGCTAACTCGCCTCATCGAACACGCCACGCGGGAACGCTTGCCCGCGATCGTTGTCTGCGCTTCCGGCGGTGCAAGAATGCAAGAAGGAATGCTCAGCTTGATGCAAATGGCTAAAATTTCCGGGGCTCTGGAACGCCACCGGGAAGCGAGACTGCTTTACATCCCGATTTTGACCCACCCGACCACCGGTGGCGTCACCGCCAGTTTTGCCATGCTGGGAGACATTATAATTGCAGAGCCAAAAGCTACTGTGGCCTTTACTGGCGGCCGGGTAATCGAACAAACTCTGCGGGAAAAGCTGCCGGAAAATTATCAAACTTCCGAATACTCCTTCGCCCACGGTTTTGTAGACTTGATCGTACCCCGGACTCAATTAAAGAAAACTCTCGGTCAGCTCATCAGCCTCCACCAGCCCCAGCCTTTCTTGGCCGGCTCAGAATTCCCCGCCCTCGAAGCCAGTGACAGTCACGCTTTGCCCCCGCAGACTCACGCTTTCAAGCTTTCTCCCTAAGCTGCTGCACCGGATGATTGTCTGTTGGTGAGTCCAAGGGAGAGACGAAACATTTCTGATACCAATTTTTTATGAGGCCCCGTAGAATCCGATCACCCTGGCGCCCCCCTTAATAAGGGGGGGACAAGATTCCGATCTTTCGTCCCCCTTAAGAAGGGGGATGCGAGGGGGATCGAGATATGTGCAACTTCACATTAAATTGGTATGAGGAATTGCTCAAAACCCGGCTTCTACCAAAAATATTGAGTTTGTTAACGAGACGTTCACGCAGACACCGGGTTTTGAACCCCGCCCGCGCAACTCCTATTGGTAATAACGACCCAGCAGTGGGATGATATTGATCGGAAGTTGATTGGCCCTGAAGTTAGGCTGGGCAAAAATGCCTAGTCGCAGTTAGCGGTGAGTTAGCTTGCGATCGAACAAAATCTCAGAACAAACTAACAGAACAAGCTAACAGCGCTTTCTGAAATTGTCCGGCTTTCAGTTAATAGCCGTCAACTCAATTTTGACCTGTCAGCGACCTAAAAATTATGGGTTTTGCAGACCTGTCCATCGCAGAAATAGCAGAGGACTTCAACGTCCCTGTTGAAGAAGTGATCCGCTTGTGCGATGAGTTGGAAATTGCCTACAAGCACCCTCAAACCCGTTTGGCTTTGGAGGATGTTAAGGCAATTATGTCCACTCTCGAAAAAAGGCGCGACTCAAAACTTCTTGCAGATTAGATCGCAAAATTCCTCTACCTTTAAAGGTATGGCTGCACAAACTTTCGCCAGTTGTTGCAGACTCAGGGAATTTTGAACACAAATCTGTTTGCCAGGTATGATCTCTTAGCGTTCAATAATTTGCCGGATTTTTTTAAGGAGAACCATGCTTAAAAGATATTTCATTGCTCTGACCGCTGTATTCTTGAGCTTTCAGTTATTTGTCAGCAGTGCGATGGCTGTCGAACTGAGTCCAGAACTTCGCACTGTGCCTTTGAATGACAAGGGTGCTCCGGTAGTGCTGAGTCTCAAACAAGTTCAGCAAGGCAAACGACTGTTCAATTCGGCTTGCGCTCAATGTCACGCAGCAGGCATGACAAAAACTGACCCCAACGTGAACTTGAGTCCGGAAACTCTGGCTTTGGCCAACCCGCCCCGGAATAATATTGAGTCCCTGGTGGACTTTATGAAAAATCCCACGACTTATGACGGGTTTGAGGAAATTTCGGAACTGCATCCGAGTACGAAAAGTGCGGATATTTTCGCTGAGATGAGAAATCTCTCGGATGACGATTTGTACGTCATTGCCGGTCACATTCTGTTGCAGCCGAAAATTGTCGGAGCGCAGTGGGCTGGTGGCAAAGGCGCTCGCTAATCGATTTTAGATTTTAAATTTTAGATTTTGGATTTTGGATTGGGAGAAGGCTGAAGTTCGGCAATAATTGCTGGCTGGTCGTTTTTCGCTCTAAAATCTGAAATCTAAAACTTACCTCCGGCTCATTGATTATCGCAAAAGGTTGTAGTCCCTCATGCTGCGTCGTGGTGCTTTTGTCTGCTTTCTGTTGGGGATGTTAATTATTTTGCCGATCGTGCTGTTGGCTCCTCAACCTGTTTTGGCTGCTGCCGATTCTTACGTGAATAGGTATTTACAAGCCAGCGAACCTGTGGCTCTGGAGTTGGACTCTGAGGGACATACTCGCTTGTTTTCGGCTCAGGATTTGTCTGCGGGCAAGGTGTTGTTCGAGCAAAGTTGCCTGAATTGTCATGTCGGAGGAGCTAATTTGCCCGATCCGACGATATCTCTGTCTTTGGCTGACCTCAAGGGGGCAACCCCTCCCCGCAACAATATCAATAGTCTGGTGGCGTATCTGAGAGAACCGATGACTTATGACGGTACTGAGGAGACTTTTTGGTGCCGCCAAGTGCCGGAAAGCTGGATGCCACAGGCTGAGATTGAAAATTTAGCGGCTTTTGTGATCCGGGCTGCTCAGAAAGCTCCGGGCTGGGGCGTGGAGAATTTTGAGAGTTGAACTGCCACTGCCAAAAAGTGGTAAATTACTCGGAAGAAGGCGATACGACTGCGCGATCGCGCCTGTTTTAACTAATTTGGCGTAAGTCCCACGCTGTAATTGTACTCAATTGGGCGTCGGGATATAAGCAAAGCAACGTCTATGAAAAAGAGCGACAATTTACTGTTTCTCTAGCAAAAAAATGTGTAAGATATAAGTGGTTGCGACCCACCCACTCGACTGCAAACAACAGGCTACAGTAGCAGTAATATGCTTGGCCAAGGACAACTGCGAGAGAAAGGGGGAAAGAACAGACCGCTGGTTGGTAAGGCACGTCCCACCATAAAATACAATCCAAGTTTGTTGTACGAAAATAGTTTTTGCCTTGGGAAACAGGGCTTCTGCGTGGGTTCCCTACGAAGGGATAAAGGGTGTAAAAGCCCAGAAATGCTGTGTAAGACTCGGATCGTCTTCAGTGACGAATCTCTGTAATGAGATACCCAACAGAGCAACGGCAAACGAGACACGAAGCCTACACTGTAAAAAAGGTCAGTGCTAGGTATTTCACCAGGTAAAATATCTAAAGAATCACCCCTTGCGTGTCCATTAGAGGAGAACTGCGTTGAAAAGACTCTTATCGATCGCCCTATTAGCGTTCGCAATTTTTACCGTCGGCTTTGGTCGCCCTGCTTTGGCAGGTGATGCGGTTAAAGGAGCTAAAATCTTTAGCTCGAACTGTGCTGCTTGTCACATCGGTGGCGGCAACGTGGTTATGGCCATGAAAACCTTGAAAAAGACTGCTCTTGAGAAGTACGGTATGAATTCTCTCGAAGCTATTACCACTCAGGTAACTAAGGGCAAAAATGCTATGCCTGCTTTCGCCGGCCGCTTGAAGCCCGAACAAATCGAGGATGTAGCAACCTACGTGCTCGAGCAATCTGAGAAAGACTGGAAAGGCTAAACTGCCTCTTTGAAGTCGGGCAGCCTGGGCGGGTTTGATTTAATTTAAAACTTGTCCTCCCGATCGCACCCTCTCTCACCCTTTGGCGAATAAACATCGGTTTGCAGCGATCTTAACCTATTTGGGAAAGCGCGCCAGAAATCCGATTTTTATTAGCTCAAGGGCGAGGGAGGGTAATTCGATTTTAGATTTTAGATTGAAGATTGAAGATTGAAGATTGAAGATTGGAGATTGGAGATTGGAGATTGAAGATTGAAGATTGAAGATTGAAGATTGGAGATTGAAGATTGAAGATTGAAGATTGGAGATTGAAGATTGGAGATTGAAGATTCCTAAATTCTGATTTTGTAGAAATGGTCAAGCACTTTATATTAAGATTTATTGTGGCTGCGCTTCCTAAATTAAAAGTGTGTGCTAGGATATAACCCCTTATTAGCAAAGCTTTGAAATCAAAATTAAAATCAATCAGGAAAGTGGAGTCTACACCTGCCATGAACGTAAAAACATCAGCAAAAGTTAAAACTCCAGTTAAAACACTCGGAGACGCTGCATCTGGGGCGATTGAGAAATATTTCCGCAAAAGTGTAGCGCACGAGGCTGAAGTTATCAAAGACAAAGACGCGGAAGAACTTCATCAAATGCGCGTGGGATTGAGACGTTTGCGATCGGCTGTGACTGGTTTTGCTCCGGTTATAGATTGGCCAAAAGAGGCTTCTGAACGTAAAATTGGTAAGGTGGGGCGGATTCTGGGAACGCTCAGGGATTTGGATGTGATGCTCGAAAGTCTCCAAAACCGCTATTACCCGAATTTGCCGGCCCAGGAACAGGAAGTTTTGGATAAGGCTTTGTCGAATTTGCTCAAACAGCGCCACCGGGCTTTGAAAGGGGTGAGGGAGATTTTAGAGCACAAAAGCTACGAATCGCTGAAGCAGTCGATCGAGGATTGGCTGGAAAAACCGAAGTTTCGGGCGATCGAACATTTGCCAATTGCTGAGGTTTTGCCAGATTTACTGTTACCTCAAGTCAGCGAGTTTTTCCTACATCCGGCTTGGTTGCTGGGTACAAAATATGAAGAGGGCAAAGTTAAAGTTGTTGATGATTTAAATGCTGAGGCTGTCGAAGAGAAGTTAGCAGCGGAGGGAACTATTCTGCACGATTTGCGGAAGCAAGCTAAGCGGGTTCGCTATTTGATGAATCTGTTTGGGGATTTTTACAGCGAGGCTTACGAAGTTTATGTCGAAGATGTGAAAGCTATTCAGGAATGTTTGGGCGATATTCAAGACAGTGAAGTTTTAGGCGAGTTTCTGACAGATTTTGTCGATCGCGATCTGAAAAAAGAGTTGCCGAAGTTGGCTGGTTTGTTGGCCGAAAATCGCTATGCAGCTTGGCAAAAATGGCAGGTTTTGCAGCGCAGGTATTTGAATTCGGAAATGCGGCAAGGTTTCCGATCTGCTTTAATTCATCCTGTGGTTGAAGATGCGGCTAAGGGAAATTTGCCCCAGGAAAGTTAGGTTTTTCGGGCCCAGAGAATGCGATCGACTCGCGGGAGGGACGAAAAGAGGGATATTTGTAGGGACACGGCATTGCAGTGTCCTTCATTGTGTAACTCAATAAAGGGCGATCGCTCTTGGGGAGAGGTTCAAGAAAAAACCTTAACAATTATTCTTTCCAGTAACGAGTTAAAATCCGAATTACTTCACCAGTGTCAAGTAAAAGAAAGGGCGATCGCGTTTTTTACCATAGAAAATCACGACTGTAACCACTTCATAAACTTATTCGTCGCAGTACCAATCGACTCTCCCACCTGTTTCTTCAAACGCCACCGCTGAAATGCTTGTTCGTAATCTTCCCCTTCAGTTTGATAAACATTCCAAGCATTCAGCGACAATCCCAATCCCCAGGTTAGTAAAATGAAAAGTGACCAAGAAAGCTCGTGCGAACCTGCTAGATTAAACAAAACTAAAAAAGTATTGATAATACCGTACTTGGTCACATTTTTCTGCAAGTTGCGACGACGGTAAGAGTTAAAAACCAGCTTTTCTTGAACTTCTCCTCTAGTTGCTAACCATTGCTGTTCCGCAGCTACAATATCCTGTTCGGAAATGCCCAATTCCGCTGCAATCTCGAAAAGCTGCACTCTCGATAATTCCCCTTCATCCTGTCGCCGCGCGATCGCAAGCTGTAAAATACCCTGAGCATCCTCTGAACCGTAAACTTGACTTATTTGACTTTCATTTGTCGGCATAACAAGTTTCCTATAATTCCTGACATCCTTTTTATGATAGATATAGACGGCGTTAAACGACAGGTAGTGACATTGGCGGATTTCAACACCCGGACATTTGAGTAAGACTCCTGACTATGGGAGGGGAAATCGAAGAACCGATATATTACCTCAAATTGCAACTAATTAATTTCCCGAACTTTGACTAAGTTGGCTATCTCGTTTCAACATAAATTGATAAAATATCCCAAACAAAATCACTGCAATCATTCCCACGACTAAAGAACCTTCACCCTCATGCCAATATTTAAACAAATCTAGGCGATTAGATGCAACTAACAATGCCATTCCCGCCACTCGAAAAACATTAATAATAAAACCAAAAAGGACAGCGACACCTATTACCAAAGCCTTATTTTGTTTAGTAGGAAACATCACCAAACAAACTACAGCTAAACCTAATAAGTAATTCATTGCCTCTATACCCGAACAACCCCCATTTACCAACACCCTTCCTGTCGGTAAAGCAACATAATTACCCTCACGTGTTGCATTAAAACCGACATACCACAAAGAATAATAAGCAAATTTAGCAGTAAGCGAGGTAACAAAATCCACTAAAGGTAACGTAATGACACTGGGGGTGCCATGAAAAAATAGTATTACCAATTCACGCCAATATAGTTTTAAGTTCTGAAAGCCTACCGCAATTAAGCTCAAACCTAAACCAGACAAAAAAGGTGCCAGTCTTAAAAAAGGATCGAATTTACTGGAAACCAGAGCACTTTTAAATAAAATAAAAGCTATTAATATTGTCCCAGCGACAATCGATAATACGTCATTTTTTCCCTCACTCTGTTTGAGAATATCCTGCTTGTCCCACAGTAGGGAACCCACAGCGGACCAAAAAACTATACTCATCCAAAAATGAGCAACATCGTCCATTTTCCACAGGAGTGTCATATTCAGAGTTACTAAAGCTGTGGCGATAATGATGAGCCAAAAAAGTTTTCTCTTGAACATTTTAGATATTAGTTATTAGTTGATTGATTAGAGCCATACTGCGGACTGTTTTTGATTGTCAACCGTAGAATAAGGGTGGCAAGGCGATTTGGCCATCAAAGTACCCACGGAAAATCGAGGGTTTCAGACTACGAACTAAAAACAGTCCAGACTAATTTTTAGATCATATCATAAAAATAGTACGGGATTTAGACAACTTAGTAGCTTGAATCCCTCCTACGGAAAGGACTTGGGGGATTTTAAGGGCTGTAAATCTTTGAGATGAGGTTAGTAGACACTCTGGAATTTGATGAATGATGAGACTTAGAGGCAACGCATAGCTCAGGATTAGGACACCTGGTGAAAAGACTGGTACTCGAAATGATTGGTTGGATGCCTAGCGCTTGCTTACTTAGCCCCTGTAAGCAAAGACTAAAAAGGGAGTTAATCAACAAAAATTAAAAATAAGTAGCCTGAATGAGGTTTGGATTTCTTGAGAGTAGGCGCAATTGGCTCCGTGCATGGTGTGACACTGAGGTTCGAGTAAATACGGCTGAGCGAGTTAGAGTTCGAGCCATGCTCAATGGTGATTATTTGCTTTTCAAGAATCGAGGGTGTCTTTATAGCAATCCTAAATCATTTGTGAATTTCTTCCTCAGAGCGGCTTCGGGGCAGGGCTGTTTCATTTTCTTGTAGGGGCCAACCCTCGTGAAGAGCCCCGATGCCTGAAATGCCCATGAAATCATCTGTGGGTGGGGGCGGGCACTCTTGGCACCGCCCCTACAAAACCCTGGTTTTCCGTAGGGGCAATCCGACCCCTACTCCCCGTGGTTGCCCCGAAACAGCCCTGGGGTTTGGGGAGGGTTTGGGTGGGGTAAAAAATTTACGACTCCTGCAAGGATTGCTATATATCGGAAATGCTTCAGAAACAGCCTTACGGTAGTTCTTAAATGCGCTGTCTAGGGGCGATTTGACGGCAGCCTCTCAATGAAAGCAGCCAACCTAGCAATTTGAGGCAGCAGCCAGGAGGAAAGAGGAAGAAGGAAGGAGCCAGAAGAAGTGTTTTTACAAATATAAGATGCTCTGATTTCGGCTTCAAAGTCTGGGGTTGTCACGGTGGCGCGCTATCAGATACTAAGAAACCTGGTTTCACCAAGAAACCAGGTTTTTAGCCCGAACATAAAATAATCAGTTTGGCATCAAGCCAGAATCGAAAACCAGTTCAAACGATCGCCTATTCACCTTTTTGAGCTTGAGCGCGTTGCTTTTTGAACATAGCACCAAAGCCAACAGCGGCTCCAGCAGCAAGCATTGTTAAAGGTTCAGGAGTAGCTTCAGTGTTGCTAGTGCTGCTGATGTAAGAATCGCTTGCACCACCTGGTAAGGCTTGAACGTGCAAACCTAATTTTAAGGAACCGTTAGTCAACGCGGAAACTACGTTAGCATAATTTCCAGTAAAGCTCAATCCCAACATTTCGCCACCTTGGATACCCCATCTATTACCAGCACCAGTGTTACGTGAGAAGGCATAGTCTGTGGTGAAGCCATTACCACCTTGAGGCAACTGATCGTTACTAGCACCCCCAGTAAAAGCTACGTTACTATTGTTATAAATGTTAGCCACACCCGACAGAAAGTTATTATCATCAAAGAAAACTTTACTGATAAACATCTCAGAGGCTGCGGCATTTCCAGAGTTGAAGATATTAAAAAGAACTGATGAACCCTGGTCAATTACGTCAAATGAAAAGCTATTTGCATAGGCATCTCCTGGCGTATCCCCACCCACGATATTAGCAAAGCTGAAGGCAGAGGCAGGTGCCAAGCCGATGGCGGAAGCCGGTGCTGCAGAGACTGCACTAACAGCGGCGATACCGGCAACAGCTAAAATAGATTTGACTAAGTTTAATTGGGATTTCATGGTTAACACCTTTATTTTTAAGTTGACTGCAAGTAGGTTTTTTCCCTTCACATATTCAATCTAAAGCAAAGCACAAGTTAATGCAAGTAGTTTTGATAAAGATTCGATGAAGATTGAGAATAAGCTGATTTGATTTAGGCAAAATGCCTAAATTGATGGCTTCTAGCTCGCTATTTCCTATGGCGTGCATCAAATAATAGGGGTGCTGCTACCCGGATTTGAGTCCTGAATGTTCTGTCTTTCAAAAAGCTATAACTCAGATTCCTAAACTGGGGTGTAACACAGCATAATTACTGATAAAACTATTTTCAAGCTGTAAATTATGCCCTTAAAAAGTTTTTTATCCGTGAATGTACGGTAGAGAAGTTTAAGTGAGAGCTTGATTGGTGGGTAAAAATAGGTAAAAAGCGATGGTGACAGTGGAAGCTGCGGAATGTGGGCTATAACTCAGGACAAAATCTTGGATCATATTCGGTGCGTCGATTCTCGCTTTCGGATTCAGCAACCAGCGCCTTTTAGACTTATATGTTGCACCATTACCAAGAACCGGCTCTGGGGCCCGTTCCACAAAGAATGAGTTTTCTTGTGGGGAGTGGGGGTTGGGCAGGAGATTCCGCCCAAAACAGGCTTATCGATCATGGTGCAACATCTCAATTTAGAGACCAATGGTTTCGGTGCTCGTTATTATCTGTGACGCCGGAACTTTGGCCGACTAAAGGGACGACTCGACTTTCAGGGACATAGTTTTCGGAACGCCTCTACCGTCAGGGCTGTTTCGGGGCAACCACGGGGAGTAGGGGTCGGATTGCCCCTAGGGAAAACCAGCTTTTTGTACGGGTTGTGCCAAGAATGCCTACCCCACCCATCCAGGATTTGTTAGGCATTTGGTGGGATTGGGGCAGCCACGGGATTGGGGCAACCACAGGATTGGGGCAGCCACGGGATTGGGGCAGTCACGGGATTGGGGCAACCACGGGGGGATTGCCCCTACAAGAGAATGAAACGGCCCTGCCCCCTACCGTCTCACTCTTTTAAGATACAAGGGGCGGGTTTTTGAGGTTGTCAATTATTGGCAGGTATGGTTTGTGAACCCGCCCCTACGGTATTAGGGGTAATCGATCGGACATAATATGACAAGCTTAGCCAGCAAAAGCGAAAACACGCCGAAAATTCGATCGACTGGTGGGCCTGGTGCGACGAAGCCTGAGAGAGGGCCCGGAGGGAAAATAAACCGATTTTTTTTCAATTCGCTACTCTAGCTGCCGCTGGTGTAGGGTGAGGGAAGGGGAAACATTTTGCGATCGGGCGATCGTCCAATACATGAATTCGCACTTTATATCGATAAAAAGCGCTTTTCACTGTCTCACCTGTTTCTTGAACCGCCGCCCAAACGCTTGTTCGTAGTCTTCTCCTTCAGTTCGATCGACATTCTCAGCATTCAGCGACAATCCCAAGCCCACCGCGGATTTCAACACCCTTTTAGGAACAGGCAAGATGCCTGTTCCACAAAAGAGTCTAGTTATTGTGGAACAGGCATCTTGCCTGTTCCCGATAGAAGTACAAAATACCAATAACTAACCCAAAGTATACATCCAGCCATCCCTCGCGCAAATCCTCACAATTCCGTCCCAAACTACAGGCGTCGCCTCAAAGGACAAACCCGGCTTAAATCTCCCCGATTCTATTACTTTCAAACGGTAAAACTCCCCTTTAGCATTTCTCAAAGCATTCTGATCCCCCGACTTCGCTCGTTCCCAATTCAAATTGAACAAATAAACACCGTTGTATCCCGCACTGATCAGTTTATTGCCATCGGTAAAAATCGGAGTTGAAATTGAAGAACCAATCGCTTTTTTAAATACTATTACCGGAGTATCGTAAGACTGGTTTCGCCAAGGGACAGAAGTTTTTTTACCTGTCATCATATCTTGGGAACCGATGTACAAATTGCCGTCGATCGCATTTGTGGCAAACAGCGCCGGAAACTCCCCTGAATTGTACTCGTCATTCAACGCCACCGAGCCAATTATCCCGCCTTCCCAGCTAGAAAGGCGGCGATTTCCGGTAGGCAAAAACCATTCGACGCTGGCATTCGGTTCCTTGTTTGGATTCAGCTTCAGCACTCCGCCGTTGCCCTGAATGTATTGTTTTTCAATGGCACAAAAGAGTTTTCCTGATTTAGAAATTACTGCACTTCCATCCAAATCTGAACCAGTATAGAAATCCCAAACTATCTTTTTAGTTTCAATGCTAATACCGTAAATATGACCGGAACCAGCAGCTATAAATATTCTATCTTTGAGCCGTGATGGCGATGACTCCGCTACCAAGTTGCCGCGGTGCTTGCTGATATCTGCTGCTGCATAAAGCTGTAATTCCGACAAGATATTTGGCTGCTTGATGCCTTGTTTGATTTTTGCACTGCTTGTGGAACTATCGAGAAAATAGCCGATCGCATTTTCCCCCGCATTGAACAAAACGCCGCCGCCGAGGTCCAAAGCGCTGCTGTCATTATCGCGGCTGTAGCTGGGCGTTCTCCTGATGTCCAATTTCCAAAGTTCCTTGCCAGTTCTAAAAGATATTGCCCTGAAACTCGGCACGACACTTTTGCCACCCCCGCCACTGCGGCTGCCTTGCAAAATCACAATTTTGTTTTCGGCGCTAGCTTTTTCATCGATATAAATCGTTGAGGAGCCTTTGATTATATCATCAAACTTATAGCGCCAAACTTCTTTATTGGTAGCAAGATCTATTTTTCGCAAATTGTGGTCATAAGCACCTATAATTAAATAAGTTTTCCCCCGGTCTCTGGTAATGGTTGGCTGTCCAGTCCAACCCGCGCCACTCCAAACTACAGACCGCCTTCCCAGAAAAGTCCGTCCGCTTCCTAGCTCAAATTTGTCGATTAACTTCAAACTTTTCGGAACACCTCTGCCGTAGAACCGACGCTTGTCGTTACCTAAAAAGGTCGGGACTAATAATTCTATTTCTGGGTCTGCTTTAGCCAGGAAATTGTTAAGATTAGTTTCTAATAAAGCTGGCTCCGAGGATTCAGTTTGGCTCAGTTTGAGAACAGCAGGAGGAACAGCAGCGCTCAGCAAAAATTGTCCTAGCTGTTGATTGAAGGTTCTCCGAGATGATAAGCTCATATTAGATCGAGATAATCAGTCTTAATATTAAAACATAATTATCAGCCACAACTCAACTAAAACATCTCGCGCTAAACTGCTAGAGGACTGACAAGCTTACCCAGCACGAGTAAAAGTATATTTGATTATGGTCAACCGTCTTGCTCAATCCCAAAGCCTTTACCTGCGGAAACACGCCGAAAATCCGATCGACTGGTGGCCCTGGTGCGACGAAGCTTTGGAAGCGGCCCGAAGCGAAAATAAACCGATTTTTCTGTCAATTGGCTACTCTAGCTGCCACTGGTGCACGGTGATGGAAGGGGAAGCATTTTCCGATCGCGCGATCGCCCAATACATGAATTCGCATTTTCTACCGATAAAAGTCGATCGTGAAGAACGCCCGGATATCGACAGCATTTATATGCAAACCTTGCAAATGATGACCGGTCAAGGCGGTTGGCCGCTCAACGTTTTTCTCACTCCAGACGAGCGAGTTCCCTTCTACGGAGGCACTTATTTCCCCGTAGAACCGCGCTACGGACGGCCGGGATTTTTAGAAGTTTTGCAAGCAATTCGCCGCTTTTACGACACAGAAAAAGGCAAAGTAGAAGCCTTCAAAGCAGAGATTTTAGGCAACCTCCAACAGTCGGCTGCGCTGTCAGGAGTGACCGCCGAATTAAATCGCGAACTCTTCCAAAAAGGCTTAGAACTCAACACCGGAATTGTCGCGGGCAGCAACCCCGGCCCCAGTTTTCCGATGATACCTTATGCTGAGCTAGCACTGCGGGGAACGCGATTTAATTTTGAATCAAAATACGACAGCAAACAAGTCTGCACTCAGCGCGGATTAGACTTAGCATTGGGCGGCATTTACGACCACGTAGGAGGCGGATTTCACCGCTATACGGTTGATGCGACTTGGACTGTGCCACACTTTGAAAAAATGCTCTACGACAACGGTCAAATTGTTGAGTATTTAGCAAATTTGTGGAGCGCGGGAATACAAGAACCCGCTTTTGAAACTGCGATCGCGGGGACAGTAGAATGGTTGAAGCGAGAAATGATTGCGCCAACAGGCTATTTTTATGCTGCACAGGATGCGGACAGCTTTACCCCCCCAACCCCCCCTTACCAAGGGGGGGCAAAAAATTCAACCCCCCCTTACCAAGGGGGGGCAACGGGGGGGTCAGAACCGGAAGAAGGAGCATTTTATGTCTGGACTTATGCCGAACTGGAACAACTATTAACTGCTGAGGAATTGGCAGAAATAAAAGCACAGTTTACTGTTAGTCGCAACGGCAATTTTGAAGGCAAGAATGTATTGCAGCGCCGCCATCCGGGAAAACTGAGCGACACGATAGAAACGGCTTTGGCTAAACTCTTTGCGGTGCGTTACGGTGGCAATCCCGATACTGTAAAAACCTTTCCGCCAGCCCGCAACAATCAAGAAGCTAAAAACGACACTTGGCCGGGTAGAATTCCCGCAGTTACTGACACGAAAATGATTGCGGCTTGGAATAGCTTAATGATTTCGGGTTTAGCCCGCGCTGCGGCTGTTTTTGGAAATTTGGAATATCTGGAATTAGCTGTGAAAGCGGCTAATTTTATTTTAGACAATCAGTGGACGGATGGGCGGTTTCAGCGGTTGAATTATGACGGACAATCTGCTGTTACCGCGCAGTCGGAAGATTATGCTTTGTTTGTGAAAGCTTTGTTGGATTTGCATCAAGCGAGTTTGACTTTAAGCAACGGGGAAGAGGCAAAACAGTTGCCGAATTCTCACTTTTGGTTGGAGAAAGCTGTGCAGGTGCAAGAAGAGTTTGATGAGTTTTTGTGGAGCGTGGAATGGGGAGGATATTACAATACTGCTAAGGATGCTAGCGGAGATTTGTTGGTGCGGGAACGCAGCTATATAGACAATGCAACTCCGGCGGCAAATGGAATTGCGATCGCCTCTTTGGTTCGCCTCGCGCTGTTGGGCCCTAATTTAGAATATCTCGATCGCGCGCAGCAAGGTTTGCAAGCTTTCAGCAGTATTGTACAAGATGCTCCGCAAGCTTGTCCGAGTCTACTTTCGGCGATCGACTGGTATCAGCATTCTACCCTGATTCGCACGTCACCTGACCAGATTTCGGGGTTGATTTCGCAATATTATCCGACTGCTGTCTGTCAGATTGAAGCTGATTTGCCTGAAGGTATTATCGGGTTAGTTTGCGAGTGTTTGACTTGCAAGGAACCTGCTAAAAGTCAAGAGCGGCTGTTGGAGGAAATTTTGCAAAGTCAAACGCGAGTTTAGTACCAATACGGTCTATATTATTGAACCGCGAAGACGCGAAGGAAGAAGGAGGAAGCAGAAAGAAGAAGTAGATTATCTTCTACCGGGAAGGAATCGCATCTTCAGTCTGCCCCTCAATCTTCCAAAGAATCTCAGTGGCTTCAGCCCGCTTGAGTGTCAACAAATGCAGATACTTTCCGGCGGCACTGCCACTCGAACGCTGTCGCCGACTTGGTGTCGCTGCAAGTCATCTCTGTGCAAGTTTTGTCGGCGAAGGGCGATCGAACTTTTAGCAGTCAACCGCACCGTATAGCGCGTATCAGTGCCAATATAAATAGCCTCTTCTACTATTGCGGGCCAGCTATTTTCAGCATCATAATTAGCCGGATAAATAGCAGCTTTTTCTGGCCGCAACACCAGGGTAACAAATTTCCCAGGGGGGATATCTTCGGTTGTTGCAACTAACACGGGCAACTCCTGGTCAACCAACACGATTATTTTACCGTTTTGCTTTTCTACTACTCGACCACTTAAAAAATTGCTGTCGCCAATAAAATCAGCAACAAACCGCGTTTTAGGATATTCATAAATATCAACTGGCGTGCCGACTTGTTGCAGTTTTCCTCCATCCATCACTGCAATTCTGTCCGACATCGTTAGTGCTTCTTCCTGATCGTGAGTCACATAAATAAACGTAATTCCTAATTTACGCTGCATTTTTTTTAATTCTAATTGCATCTCTTTACGCAATTTTAAATCCAGCGCTCCTAAAGGTTCATCCAACAGCAAAACAGACGGCTGTTTGACTAATGCTCTTGCTAGTGCTACTCGCTGCTGCTGTCCTCCTGACAGTTGGCGGGGATAGCGTTTTCCTACCTCGGTTAACTGTACTAATGCTAAGGCTTCAGCAACGCGATCGCGAATTGTTTTCTGAGGCAAATTCTCCATTTCTAACCCAAAAGCGGCATTTTGTGCTACTGTCATGTGCGGAAATAAAGCATAATTTTGAAATACCGTATTTACTGGGCGGTGAAACGGTGGGCGATTTTGCATCGGTTGGCCGTGAATGTAAATTTCGCCCGCTGTGGGAATTTCAAAACCCGCTATCATTCGCAAAGTTGTAGTTTTGCCGCAGCCGGAAGGGCCGAGTAAAGAAAAGAATTCTCGATCGTAAATTTGCAGGTTGATGTTATCTACAGCCAGGAAATCTTGACTGCGGACACTTTTAAATACTTTGGAAACTTCTAAAACCTCGACAGAGTGCATTGTGTTAGTATGTGTGAGTAATAAAAATCTGAGATCGAGTCCTGATATCTTGCACCATTCTCAATTAATTGTTTAGGAACGGGCAAGATGCCCGTTCCACAATAAAATTAAGTTTTGTGGAACGGGCATCTTGCCCGTTCTTGACGATGGTGCAACTCCAATGCAAACTTAAAATTTAAGTAAACCCGCCCCGGCACAAACCTGTGTTATATCTACTTTCCGGCCCCGGCTTTAACTTCCGTCCAAGCTCGATCGTACAATGCAGTTGCTTTCCCGACATCCTGTAATAATTTCATTTTGGCAAACACCTCAGCCGACGGGTAAATTTGAGGATTTTTAAAATCTTTCGGGTCGATTAAACCTTGATCAATTGCTGCTTTGTTGGGCGATCCGAAGTGGGTAAAATTGGAAATTTGGGCGCCGACTTCTGGGTGCAAAATAAAGTTAATAAATTTTTCCGCTAACTCTTTCTGGGGCGCACCTTTGGGAATTGCCATGTTGTCAGAAAAAATGATTGTTCCTTCTTTGGGAATAGCGTAACGGATATTAGGATTCTCTGTCATCACTTGGAAAATATCGCCACTCCATTCCATTGTCAAATTTACTTCTCCTTGATCTAGCATATTTTGCCCGGTGTCGGGGACAAAAGCTGCAATGATATTTTTACTTTTAATCAGCAAATCGCGGGCTTTGTTAATTTCTTCGGGATTGGTGGTATTTGGATCAAATCCTAAATACATTAAAACTCCTGCAAATGTGTATCGGGCATCGTCTTGCCACGCGACTTTTCCGGTATATTTTGGGTCGAACATCGCCGCCCAACTGTTAATTTCTCCCTGGATTATTTTCGCGTTGTAGCCAATTCCCATCGTTCCCCACTGGTAGGGCAAGGAATATTTATTACCAGGGTCAAAAGCTTGATTGATAAACTTAGGTTCTAGGTTCTTTTGGTTGGGAATATTGTTTAAATTCAGCGGCTCAATTAGATTTTCTGCGATCATGATTTTCACCATGTAATCGGCGGGAAATATTAAGTCGTAACCGGGGTTTCCCTGTTTGAGTTTGGCATAGAGTGCGTCGCTGTTCTCGAAAGTGTCGTATTGAATTTTAACATTGTTCTCTTTCTCGAATTGGGCGATCGCTTCTGGGGCTATATAACTGGCATAATTGTAAATGCTGAGCACTTGTTGGTTGCCACCTGTGGGGCTACAGCCGAAAGCCACCGTTGCGCTCATCACAAACAAAAGTAGGAAAGTCAGCAGGCGTTTCATAGGTTGTGTTAGTTGCAGACGACAATAATTATGACACAGAAAGCAATTTTTTTAACTTTTCTGAACTTTTAACGATGATACAACCAGCAACAAGGAAGCCAACAACATCAAAGTTGAAATGGCATTAATCGCTGGCGTAACTGCAAATTTTATCATGCCATAAACAAATAATGGCAGCGTCATCGAACCGACACCTGTGGTAAAAAATGTCACGACAAAATCGTCCAGGGACAGAGTAAAAGCCAGCAGTGCAGCGCTGAAAATTGCGGGCCAAATCAGAGGGAGAGTGATGCGCCAAAACGCCCGCCATTCGTTAGCGCCTAAGTCAAAAGCTGCTTGTTCTAATTGAGGATCTAGTTCCGCCAAACGCGCCCTGACAGTAATAGTCACAAAGGAAATATTAAAGACAATGTGACCGATAATTACGGTAGGTAAGCCGAGATTGAGGCGAATTCCCGTGAGATTTTCTACGATCCGAAATACTAGGGTAAAGAAAACTAGCAGCGAAATGCCGATCGTAATTTCGGGCATAATAATAGGCAAAAACAGTAAAGCTTCTACTGCTTTGCGCCCTGGGAAATGAAAGCGTTCCAGTGCTAGCGCGAGCATTGTACCAAAAATTGTCGCTAACACAGTCGAAATAGCTGCAATTAGCAAGCTGTTGTTGAGTGCAGTCAAGATTCCGGCGCTGCTACTCGTAGCAATCGTCGCGCCTGCATTGCTAAACAAACTGCGGTACCAGTCAAGGGTAAAGCCACGCCAAACGGCATTGAATCTAGAGGCGTTAAAGGAGTAAATAATTAAGATGAGAATTGGCAAGTAAAGAAAGGCAAATGCTAGTGCAGCTTGTACCCAAAGCCACTTTTTGCCGATCGCCCGCACGAGTAAATCTAGTTTTGTTTTAGTCATTAGTCATTAGTCATTAGTCATTAGCGCATCTTACCCTAAATTTAGATCTGTCAAGGTGATAAGATCGAATTAGACCTTACTCGAGGGAAGACCCATGAGCAGTCAAGAAAAAGCGGCTGGTTGGCTCCATAGCTTGGATCGCCTTGTCAGAGTTCGCAACGAGATAGCAGCTTTGTTGGAGGATCTCGCCCAAAATCTCACCCTAGCTGAATCACAAGCAGAAAATACATCGGGAAAACTAGGACTCTCTAAAGAGATTGAACGTCTCATCCAGCAAAGTGAAAATTTGCGCCAAGGAGTCTTTCGGTTTTTAGTATTAGGGGATATGAAGCGGGGAAAAAGTACATTTCTCAATGCTTTGCTAGGGCAGAATTTACTGCCCAGTGATGTCACTCCCTGTACTGCTTTGTTAACAGTGCTGAAATACGGTACAGCAGAGAAAGCGACGATTTACTATAACGATAGCAAACAACCAGAGGAAATAGATTTTCAGCAGTTTAAGCAGCGCTATACAATTGATCCAGAAGAAGCAAAAATTCTAGAGCGGGGCAAAGAGCTAGCTTTTCCAGATATCAGTCATGCGGTGGTAGAACATCCGCTACCGCTGCTAGCCAAAGGTATCGAATTTGTGGACAGCCCGGGACTGAATGATACGGAAGCGCGAAACCAGCTTACTCTCGACTATATCTACAACTGTCACGCCATACTTTTTGTGTTGAGTGCGTCTCAACCTTGCACATTGGAGGAACGTCGCTATCTCCAGAATTACCTGAAAGACCGAGGTTTAACTATCTTCTTCATAGTCAATTCTTGGGATAGAATTCGAGAGGGACTTGTCGATCCAGAAGACACTGAGGCACTGCAAGTAGCCGAGGACAAACTGCGTCGAGTTTTCCAGACTAATCTGAGTGAATATTGTCAGGATCGGGGCCGGGATATTTATCAGGATCGAGTTTTTGAGATTTCTGCTCTCAATGCCTTGCGTAGTCGTTTGAAAAACTCAGAAGCTACTTTAGAAGGCACTGGCTTTGTCGAGTTTCTGGCGGCTCTCAATCATTTTCTGACTGGGGAACGAGCTGCTGCTGAACGGGAACAAGCAAGAGCGATCGCCCTTCAAGCTTGCAATCGCTTTCAAGCAGCAATCTCCCGCCGCATTCCTTTGTTAGATGAAACTGTCGATCAATTGAAACAGAAAATTGATTCGATTCAGTCGGACTTCGCAATTTTGTCTGAAATTGGTAATAAATTCCAGCAAGAAATTAGAACTGTTCGCGAGCGAACTTCCCAAGAAATAGGCGATTCTTTCCGTACCTATATCCTGGATTTAGAGAACACCTTTGAAAAGGATTTTTTAAGCACTCAGCCCGATTTAGATTTCATGCAATTTCTCGACAAAAACAACCGGGCAATGTTCTATACCTCATTCAAACGTGCTTTCGAGCGATATATGAACGATCGCCTCGCTGCTTGGGAATTCATTGCCAAACAGAAGATAGCCTCTGCTTTCTCTGAACTCGAGGAAAAAGCAGCCGATTCTCGAATTGAATATGAACGAGTAGTAGAGGCTATGAATAAGAAGCTGTTAGGCTATCGATTCTACGCCGTCGGGCATAGCTACAAGCATGAAGAAAACTCGACTTGGGCTGAGGTGGCAATAGATATGTTTTCCTCGATTCCCGACAACCTCAACAGAGGTATCCATTCTTTCAATATGTTTTGGCAGAGTGTCTTGGCTTGTGTCATGGTGACGCTGGTGCTAAATATTATCGGTGTAGTTTTTGCCTCTTTAACTCTTTCTGTTTTGGGTGGAATTCTGGTAGTTACAGGTGTTGTAGCATTGCAAGCGGAGTATGTTCGCCAACAGTTCATTTCTGCGACTAAGACAGAGTTTGTCAAATATCTGCCACAAATTGCTGAAGAACAGTCGCAATATATTTATGAAGCAGTCAGGAAATGTTTTGAGACTTACGAAGAACAGGTGTGCGATCGCGTGAATGCTGATATCAATTCTCGCAAAGCCGAGTTAGATAGTTTGCTCGCTCAAAAACAATCGCGAGAAATTGACATCCAAGCTGAAACTAAACGTCTGAAAGACTTGGAAGCCGATATTTTGTCTCAATTGCAGCAAATTGAGTTGGTAGGTGGATTTCTTTAGCTAAAATCCAAGTAAGCTGAAGTGCATTTAAATTGTAGAGTCAAATTTAAGAAAAGTCTTGTGGGGAGTAGGGGTTGGGCGTCTCGCCCGCCCAAAAAATACAATTTAGATGCCCAACAGCTTAAGATGCCCATTTCGCACCTTACTATTGAGTTTCGTCAGACACGCGGAAGTAAATTAACACCGGAATCAATATGATTACCGTCAACAGCATAGAAAGCGCCGATCCAAAAGGCCAGTCGCGGGCTTTCATAAACTGATTTTGAATCAAATTTCCCACCATAACTGTTTTAGATCCGCCCAATATATCCGGTGTGATGAAAGCGCCGACTGCGGGAACAAAAACTAAAATCGATCCTGCAACAATACCGCGAGTTGTTAATGGTAAAAATACGCGCCAGAAAGTGCGAATATCATTTGCCCCTAAATCTTGAGCGGCTTCTACCAATGAAAAATTGAAGCGTTCTATGCTAGAATATAAAGGCAGAACCATGAAAGGTAAATAGCCGTAAATAAGACCGATCGCCACAGCGAAAGGCGTAAAAAGCAAATTTAACGGTTCGCTAATAATTTGCAAGCTTTGCAGGGCTGTGTTAACTACTCCTTCGCTACGCAGGAGTATGATCCAGGCGTAGGTTCTCACTAAAAAGTTAGTCCAAAATGGAATAATTACCAGCAAAAGCAAAGCATTTCGCCAGCGAGGAGAACGGGTGGCGATGAAGAATGCCAGGGGATAGCCAACTAACAAGCAAGCGGCAGTTGTTAGAAAAGCCAGCCAGAGCGATCGCCCAATTACTCCTAAGAAAAGTCCACTGAACAAACGCTGGTAGTTGCTAAGAGTAAATATCCAAGTAACGCCGCCGTAAGTACCGCGCTCTAAGAAACTGTACAACAGTACAATTATCACCGGCAAAATGAAGAAAACCATCAGCCATGCGGTACCGGGAAATAAGAGCAGCAACAGGTTAGTTTGCTGGCGGTTTTTGACACTCATTATTCACTCAAGCCAAATTTAGCACATAATTCAACACATTTTATATCAAATCCGCATTTTATGAATTATGTCATCATTAATAAATTATCAAGAGGTACGCAATGTCAGCAAAATCGTCAACCCCAAAAATAGCCGTCGTCGGTGCAGGATGGGCCGGTTTAGGCGCCACCTATCACCTAGCCCAGCAAGGCTATGATGTCACCCTCCTAGAAGCAGGCCCTTATCCGGGTGGCTTAGTTGCAGGGTGGAAAACTGCCGGCGGGCGTTCCGTAGAAGCAGGCATTCATGGCTTCTGGTATCCCTACAAAAACATCTTTTCCCTAGTCAAGGAATTAGGACTCGCTCCCTTCACGCCTTGGACTCGTTCTTGTCAGTATTCACCTGCAGGATTGGAAGTAGAATCGCCGATTTTTCAGGACGAACCTCGACTTCCCACACCGTTAGGAACCTTTCTTTACACCAGATTTAAAAGGCTGCCATTAGTCGATCGGCTTTCCGCCTTACCCTTACTCTACGCCGTCCTAGATTTCGACAATTCCGACGAAGCTTGGCGCAGGTACGATCGCGTCACAGCCCGCGAACTCTTCAAACAGTTTGGCGTTTCTGCAAGACTGTACCGCGATGCTTTTGAGCCTATGTTATTAGTAGGTTTATTTGCACCAGGAGAACAATGTTCTGCCGCCGCAGCTTTGGGAATGCTTTATTATTTCATATTAGCACACCAACCGGATTTTGATGTAGTTTGGTGTCGCGGAACAGTCGGAGAAAAAATATTTCGCCCGTGGGTGGAGCGCATTGAAAAACTAGGTGCAAAAGTATTGACAAAGCAGCGAGTTACTGATTTAACAGTTGACAGCAACAACCGAGCCACAGGCGTTGTTTGCGGCGAAGAAACCTTCGAGGCAGATGCAGTTATTTTTGCAGTTGGCGTCACGGGAATGCAAAAAATTATCAGCAGTAGCCCAGCTTTGCAAAGCCGCCAAGAGTTTCGGGACGCGATGAATTTGGGTGCAGTGGACGTGTTAGCTGTTCGCCTGTGGTTTGACCGAAAAATTGACATTCCGCTGCCTTCTAATGCCTGTTTTGGATTTAGTTCAACTACAGGTTGGACGTTTTTTGATTTGAATGCTTTGCACGACGAATTTCGCGACGAACCGGGAACAGTTGTCGAAGCTGACTTTTATCACGCAAATCAATTAATTCCCCTAAAAGATGAGGAAATTGTTTCCTTAGTTCAGCGGGATTTAGCGACTTGCATCCCCGCTTTTCGGGAGGCAAAAGTAATAGACAGCAGCGCGATTCGGCTGTCGCGGGCTGTGACGCATTTTGCCCCTGGCAGCTATCAGTATTTGTTGCCTGCGGTAACAAGTTATGATAATGTATTGATGAGCGGCGATTGGGTTGTGACCCGCCACGGTTCTTGGTCGCAGGAAAAGGCTTATGTTACGGGTTTGGAGGCGGCAAATTTGGTAATTTCGCGTTTCGGAATCGGAAACAAAGCGGCAATTATTCCCGTGGAAGCTGACGAACCGCACATTCAAATCGGGAGAAAGATTAATCAGTTGACTCGCACTTTGACTAAAACTTTCATTCCCGATTTTTGGCTACCATAAAAAGAAGGAAATTCGCCAACGCATTTAACAGATATCTTGCACCATTTTCAATTAGCCGTAGGGGCGGGTTCGCCAACAGCCTTAAAGCTTGCAAATAGGTTCTATAAACCCGCCCGACCCCACGAAAAATCCTCTTATTGATATTGCTGCAAGATGTCAGATTTAACTGAGATGTTGCACCATTCTCAATAAGCTTTTTATGAACAGGCAAGATGCCTGTTCCACAAAGAGTGAATTTTCTTGTGGAACAGGCATCTTGCCTGTTCTTGAGAATGGTGCAAGATGTGAGATTTAACAGATGTCAGGAAGAAGGGGGATTCCCGTCTGGTTAGCTAAGAGGCCGATCGCACTAAAATGACTGTACAGTCGCACCCGCGCGCCACAGCTTCCGGGATATTCCCGTGAATCACCTGCTTCAGCAGCCCTTCGCGGCTTGCTCCCAGGACGATCGCATCGCACTGATCGTTCTGAGCCAAATCAATTAAAGCATCAGAAACCGATTTAGCGCAAACCGAAGTCGCTATTATCGAACAGCTAACCCGGCGCTTGATAAACTCCGCCGCTTGCTTTAATTCTCCGCGATCGGGTTCTGCAACAGAAGGCTGGTGAACCTGACACAATTTAATCTCCGGTACAGCACTCGCAGCCACCAAAGCAGGTAGCAGCCGCAAAGCCGCAGCTTGCTTGTAACTGCCGCGAATAGGCACCAACCAGCGGTGCAAGCCCATCAGCGTGTGCAGTCCCAATTCTGGCCCTGGAATGTCTGAATTCGGCGGGGAAAGTTCAGTCTCTGGAGTCGCTGATGAATCTAAGGATATGGCCAATGCGGGATTATCTGCGCCGTCAACTTTTTCGGGATTTAACTCCCATTCTATAGACGCATATTTGCGCCCGCTGAAAGTGGCAGAAAACTCATTTTTCTTGCGTGTTGCTAATAGTTTTTCGCTCCACTTTACCAAAATAACCTCGCAGCCTGCTTGCCGAATTACGGTATCCACCACATCGCCAAAAATGCGTCCTTTTGTGGAAAATTCGCCTTGCCAGCCCATCAAAATTGAATCGATATGTCGCTCCTTTATTGTCTCCAAAATCGCGTTAGGCACGTCGTGAGCTACCCGTATTTGGGTGTGTACCGGCAAGTTCCAATTGCGAATTATTCGCTCGGCTTGTTGTAGCAGGCGGCGGCTTTTGGTTGTCCGCACTGCGCTTTCTGAGGGGGAACTGTTGCGCGGTACTATGATGATTTGCAGGCATTCTAATTCGTAATTGCGATCGCGCGCGATCGCCGCCGCCAGCCTCAGCAAAGCGGGTGCTGTTTGGGGGTTGGAAAGCGGCACTAATAAGCGGCCGTTTCCGACTTGCGGAGCCCTGGTTTGATAGACAACATAGGAAGGTTCTGGATGCGGGCCCTGGGTTGTTTCTCCGCTGAGACGATCGGATTCAACTCGGATAATGTCGCTGCGGGTAATAATTCCCACCAAACGCCGACCTTCTACGACTGGCAAACGGCTGATATTGTAGTTGTTGAGCCTGTACAATACCTCGCTTAAAGTATCCCTTGCTTTGACTGCGATCGGCTGTACAGTCATAAATTCTTTAAGCAGCGAGTTGCCGGACAAATTGCGCTCGCTGGCATTTGCCAAATCGGTTTGACTGACAATTCCGACTAATTTGCCATCTTCAACTACTGGAAATCCTCGGTGGTGCGATCGCGAAAAAGCCTGCATCACTTCATCAAAAGTCAGCAGACTCGAAAGAGTTTCAACTCGGCGCTGCATCACGTCATCTGCGTGCAAGTCGCTCAAAGTATTGCTCGCAGCTTTTGCCTTTGTCAGTTGAATGCCGTTAAACTCCAAAAGGCGAGTGTACAGCGAGCCACTTTCTACCTTTTCCGCGACTAAATAAGCAACTACAGAACAGATCATCAAAGGCAGCACTAATTTGAAATCCGCCGTAATTTCAAACACAATTACTACCGCAGTAATCGGCGCTCTAGTAACCGCGCAAAAAAACGCTCCCATTCCCGCCAAAGCGTAAGTTACTGGCGAACCGATACCCAGGACATCTGCCTGCACAATGCCCACCATGTGACCGAGTGCAGAACCCATAACTAGGGAAGGCGAAAACAATCCTCCCGGAGCCCCAGAAGCAGCGGATATAATTGTTAGAAAAAAGTGTGCTATAAAAGCAATTAAACTCGTTATGCCACTTGCTTCACCCGTCAGCAGAAACTCCCGCAAACCCGTATTGTTGCGAAAAGTTTCTGGGAGAAAAGCTATTACTGAACCGCAAATAATACCAGCTAGAGCCACTCGCACGGGCAAAGCTAATTTGAGCGATCGCCTGTTAAATTGCAAGCTAGCAATAATCCCTTTAGTGAACAAAGCTCCCAGCAATCCCGCTAAAATTCCTAGCACTATGTAGAAGGGAATTTCCTGAGCCTCAAAACTGCTTTGGTACTCGCGAAGGTTCAAATTTAAACTATCACCGCCCAAAAGCTGCGATACAACTGCACCGATAAATGAAGCGATAATAGCAGTCCCTAAAGTCAATCCCGAAACATCGTGCAGGAGTTCTTCAACTACAAACAAAACTCCTGCAATTGGAGCATTGAAACCAGCAGCCAATCCTGCCGCAGCACCGCAAGCAATCAATTGTCGGCGGTAGTCTGGGGAAGTAGGCATCAAGTGACCTATCCAGCCGGCCAAAGATGCTCCTATTTGCACAGTGGGGCCTTGCCTCCCTAAAGTTAAACCGGAACCAACTGCTAAAATAGTCGTCAGAAGTTTGGCGACAGCTACTCGCAAATCTAAGGAAAGATTGACGCCGCCGAGAGCAGCTTTGACGTGAGGAATGCCGCTGCCGGCAGTTTCGGGAGCAAAACGCTCAACCAAGAAACCTGTCAGCAACCCGCCGAATAAACCGACGGCGGGCAGTAATATCCAAGCTGGGATTAATGTCGAGGTAGCAACTCGCCAACTGCCCAGCCATCCGACTCCTGACTTTAGCAAAACCCCCGCGAGTCCTGAAATTAAACCGATCAGACAAGCTTCAAAAATGGCTAGGCGTTTTGGTCGTAAAAAAAGTTGAGATTTGATGACCCTGGAAGGTTCCCTAAATTGTTTAGGGATAGTTATGTACGGCATAAATAGCGTAGATGACCTGAGAATTGTCTGCTCGATCGCACTTTAGCGAAAAATCCTTCGACTTGGCAAAATATAACTAATTTTTAACCGGAGGTTCACGCAGATTAACGCAGATTAATTCTATAGGTTTATATAGCTAACCTAAATCATTTGTGTAATTCTTGTAGGGGCAATCCCCCCGTGGTTGCCCCAAGGTAGGGGTAGGCACGGGGAGTAGGGGTAGCACTACCCCTACATATTGTTACAAATGATTTAGACGCACTATAGAACCCATTTGATATCTTGCGATCGCTCCTAGCAGTCGAATATCTCACAGCAGTCCATTTACCATAACAAGTACGGAAGAACTACTTCCCTGATTTGTTGAGACTCACTTTGCTGAGGATTCTTTCGCCCTTTTGCCCTATTCAATTCCTGTTACACAACACCCCTCAAAAGTCAACCCTCAACCGCTCTCATCGCCAAAGATCCGACTTTTCCGACTTATCCGACTGGAAGATCCGACTTTTCCGACTTCTACAAACAGCCGCCGACAGAGATAATAGAGAGAGATAGCGAAACTCAACCCGCGATCGCTTGGGTTCTATATGCAGTTGGATATTTGTGAACTGTAACAGGAAAATTTTATTTCCTGGGAATTAATTTAGCTATCGCCACAGATATAGGATAAAATCTATCTTATGGGGGATGCGGGGACAAGGCGATCTCATCTAATTGCAAATGCGATCGCCTTCTCCTCAGACCCGATCGCTTTCAGAAGCAGTTAAGAAAATTATCAAGAGAGCCTTGTTATGACTGATACATCCGAATTGCTGAAAGACTTAAAAAAAGAGCCCCTATTTCAAGATCAGTGGTGGCTGCTCAACACCGGACAGAAAGTAAATAATATTGCCGCCGCAGGCACTCCCGGTATTGACCTGAATGTACTGCCTTTGTGGCCGTTCTATACTGGCAAAGGCATCAAAGTAGGTGTCGTCGATGATGGTGTCGATCTTCAGCACGAAGACCTGCCACCAGCCACAGGTTTGAACGCGACAGATAATAATAATCATGGCACCCCTGTAGCTGGCATTATTGCAGCAAAAAGAAATAAAGTCGGCACCGTCGGCGTTGCTTACGGAGTAGCGAGCATCAAGAGTTTCCAGAAGAACACTGATACCGCTAGCCTGCAAAGCCAAGTAGATTTCGACGTTTCCAACAATAGCTGGGGTGGTGACACCCACTTTCAATTGATTGACGGCAATTTCCAAGAGAACCCCGCTCCCGGCAAAGCGATCGAAAACGCAGTCACTAACGGCCGCGGGGGGTTGGGCACAGTATTTGCCTGGTCCGGGGGAAACGAGCGTGAACACGTTAACCCAGACGACACTCTGCAAGGAGCAGGAAAGCGGGGGAGAAATCTCAACTCAGGCAATTACGAGAACAGCCGCTATGTAATTGGTGTAGCAGCGATCGACAATAAAGGAGTTGTTGCCCCATACAGCAATCCGGGTGCACCACTCTTAGTCTCAGCCTTCGGCGACCGACCCGCCAGTATCGCTACCGTCGATCGTATGGGCGAGAAGGGCGAAAACCCAGAGGAAGAGCCGAATTTTCAAAATATTAACTACACCCACCAGTTTAACGGCACGTCAGCAGCGGCGCCAATGGTTTCCGGCGTTGCAGCCTTAATCCTGCAAGCCAATCCCAAACTCGGCTACCGCGATGTTCAGGAAATTCTCGCTTACTCCGCCCGCAAAAATGACCCGAATAACGACAAGGCTGACCAAATCATCGGTAAAGACACGTGGAAATTTAACGGCGCTAAAAACTGGAACGGCGGCGGGCTCCACGTCAATCACGACTACGGCTTCGGATTAGTCGATGCCACAGCAGCAGTGCGTTTGGCTGAAACTTGGCAATTTCGATCTGGACCTGCCAAAGATAAAGCAGCAACTGCGGAAACTGAGGAATCTCAACTTGCCAATTTGACCCTGCCAGAAAATCAGAAAACACCGTTAAACATTCCCAACAATGATTCCAAAGGTATTACTGGAATATTCAAGTTCGGTTCAGGCATCAACATCGACAAAATCGAACTAGATTTGGATATCGAGCACGGTCAATTTCAAGACTTAGTAGTCAAGCTGACATCTCCCGATAAGACCGAGAGTATAATTCTCGATCGTGTCCCTTACTACACCAAGGCCCCTAAAATAGAAGACAACGGTTTCAAAGGCACAACCGTTAACTACACCTTCAGCAGCGCCCGCCACTGGGGAGAAACCGGCCTTGGCGATTGGACGCTGAACATTTCCGATAATAGCGATAAAAACGACCCCCAAAATACCGGTCAAAATGACACCAGCGGCAAAAATACCGGCGTACTCAAAGGCGCAACTTTACGGCTGTACGGCGACGAGTTAATTGACGACAACACCTACATCTATACCAACGAGTTCGCGAGTACCATTAAAGAACCAAATCAGAGCAATCGCGCAACTCTCACCGACCCCGAAAACAAAGGCAACGACATCATCAACGTTGCCGCCATCACTGACAACGTTATTATCGACCTAGCGCCCAAAGGAGAAAGTAGGCTACCAGGCCGCACAGTTACAGGCGACAAACTCGTTGCTCAAACCCTCACCATCGCCGACGGCAGCATCATCGAAAATGCCTTTGCTGGCGCAGGAGATGACTCAATAGTCGGCAACGAAGTAGCCAACACCCTCTGGGGCGGCCGCGGCAACGACACCCTCGTCGCCTCCGGTAGCGGCGACACCCTCATCGGCTTCAGCTTTGATGGCGACGACACCCTCATCCCCGGTAGCGACTCCCTAGTGGGAAGCACGGGAGACACTACTTACATCCTCGATGCCAGGACAGCCAGAGGCAGCAAAATTAAAAATATTGGTGGTGTCGCCAATAATTTAATCCTCAACAACGCCACCCTGACAAACACCCTCCCCGCAGACGGGCAGAACGGGATGGACAGAATAGGTAACAATTTGCTGATCGACCTCAACGCCGACGGCAAGCTAGAATCAAGACTTGATTTGACCATTGAAGACTTTTACTTGCCTGAGAGCGGCGACTTCCAAAACGTCGGCAACCTGCCTCGTAGTGTCATTCCCTCGGTTTTCACTCCGACAACTCCGACAACTCCGACAACTCCGACAACTCCGACAACTCCGACAACTCCGACAACTCCGACAACTCCGACAACTCC